>NZ_PGUB01000030.1:0-48028 GCF_002924285.1 Aquimarina sp. I32.4
AGGGGTAAGTCAAGAGTTTACTCATGTTGCTACACCAGAGGAAAATGCACATGTAGAAGCTTATCATGGAATACTTAAAAAAGAAGTCTTTCAACGATTTGAGTATAGAACATTTGGAGAGATTCAACAAATACTAAAAAGATATGTGGTTTTCTATAACAACGTAAGGCATCATGGACTATTGGGAAGAATAACTCCTATGGAAAAATGGAACAAAGACAAACACTTAATTTTAATGAAAAATAGAGTAGCATAATTAATAATCCAAATTTAAAAGATTACTCTTGTTTTATAGGGGTCAAAACATTTACAATAAAAACATTTTGGTAATTCCAAAAAAAATAAAATAGTGCAATAAAAAAATAGTGGTTTTGTAAGGTTTAAGCAATGTAACCTTCTAATACTTTATCAATAAGATAAACTAACAAATTATTTATGAAAAATTCAACTCTTAAAACAGTATCAGAATACATAGAAGAAGGTGTGAAAAATGCATATAGCTATCAGCAATATCGAAATCTGGTAAGTGATTTACTCGCAGAAGGCAAATCTACAGGTAATGAGCAGTCAGAAGCGTTAACTAATTATAGTACTCTTAATGACCGTAGAATGAAGCGATGGGATAAAACATTAAAGATTAATGAATCTGTTGCGGGTACATTTTCTAATACAGAGATAGATGTTACATGGGTAGTGTTGACAGAGGGTTGGTGTGGTGATGCAGCTCATATACTACCAGTTATGAATAAATTAGCATCACTTAATGAAGGGATTGATTTAAAAATTGTATTAAGGGATGAGCATGATGAATTGATGAATAATTTTCTTACCAATGGAGGAAAATCAATTCCTAAATTAATTGCATATGATGCTCAGAATAAGCAAGTGCTAAATTCTTGGGGCCCAAGGCCATCTACAGCTACAGAAATGGTAAATAATTACAAAGAAAAACATGGTGGCTTGGATGCAGAATTTAAAGAAGATCTCCAAACATGGTATAATAAAGACAAAGGAGCAAGCATAGCAGAAGATTTGTTGAATCTACTATAGCGCAAAAATCAATATTTTTAGAGCCAAGATTTATGATAAAAGAATCTTGGTTCTTATTATTTTAGGATAACTTTTATTATGTCCCAGTTTTTATAGATTGAGAAAGTTACTTCTAGAGACTTTAATTAGAGTAATTAAAATAGTACGTGATAGATCCTTCTTGTTCCTCTATATCTGATCTAGAAAATAAAGCCTGTCGAGCATAATCCATAGCATTATCAAAGAGACATTCGTTTCTGGTAGTAGACTTTTTTTTGTCGACTTTAGTATTTACTACATACCCATTTTTATTTACCTCGATCTTTACCACTACTCTTCCGCTACCATTACAGGTGTAAACGGGGTTTGGTAAATCAACTGCTTTACGATTCTCTAGGCTATACGTAAGAGAACTATTTCTATTATTTGTCTCTTCGCCTTCTGCTTTTTTGCTTTCTTTTTTCTTATTTTCTGTAGAATCAATTTCATCTAGAGGAACCTCTCCTTCTGTAGTTTTGGATTCCTGAGCTTCTTCAGCAGCAGCTTCTTCAATCTCTGTCAAAGATTTCATTCGCTCTTCAAACTCATCATGATCCTCAAAATCTTCATTATAGGCAGAATGTGTTCTCTTAGAAGCAATTAATTGTCTGTCCTCTTCTGCAATAGGTTCTTCTTCAAGCTCTTCTTCTTGAGCAAGAAACTCTTCAGGGATTTCCATCAAAATTTCTGATTGTTCCTTTTGCTTATGTATCATATTGATATTATAAAGACTTAGAACAACAATTCCCATTAGCATTGATGTGATGATAAGAGCTTTATGTTTTTCTATAAATTCCATAAGTATCTATAACTAATTTTGGGCTACATTATTTTGTGTAGTCTCTATTTTTGGCTGCAACTGATCTTCAAAAAACTGAATAATAGTAGCATCTTCAACAGAAAATGATCCAATTTTGGTTCTTCTCAGAGCTGTTAAGTGAGCACCACTCTGTAAGCTTTTTCCAAAATCATGAGCCAATGATCTGATATAGGTTCCTTTACCGCATACAACCTTAAAATCTACCTCAGGTAGTTCTACTCTGGTGATTTCAAATTCGTTTATGGTAATTTTTCTTGCATTAATTTCTACATTTTCTCCTTCTCGTGCATATTCATATAATCGTTTTCCTTCTTTTTTTAAGGCAGAAAAAATAGGAGGATATTGGTCTATTTCTCCAATAAAAGGAGCAGTAGCATTCAATATCATTTCTTTGGTAATGTGATCAATAGGAAACGTATGATCGATTTCTGTTTCTAGATCATATGAGGGAGTAGTGGCTCCAAGTTTTATGGTACCAGTATATTCTTTGATTTGTCCTTGAAATTCATGAATACGTTTAGTGAATTTTCCAGTACATATAACCAATAAGCCTGATGCAAGTGGATCGAGTGTTCCAGCATGACCAACTTTTAATTTTTTGATAGAAAATTGTTTTCGAATAAGCCAACGTAATTTGTTTACAACTTGGAAAGAAGTCCATTGCAACGGCTTATCGATCAAAAGAATTTGACCGTCTTTATACTCTTTTTCGGTTAGCATTATAGAGGGGCTATTTGATAAAACCAAAGCTGATGGCTAATAAGCCAACAATGATACAATATACGGCAAAATAAGTTAACTTACTCTTTTTTACAAGAGAAATCATCCATGTACATGCAAAGAGACCTGATACAAATGCAGCGATAAAGCCTACTGTCATAGGAATACTGTTTTCTGATGAAAAAATAAGATCACCACTTAGCAGGTCTTTTGCGATTTTACCAAAAATTAGAGGAATTACCATTAAGAAAGAAAAACGAGCCGCTTTTGTTTTGTCATTTCCTAATAGAACAGAAGTGGATATAGTGGCACCACTTCTAGAAATCCCAGGTAACATGGCGATAGCTTGTGCAATACCAATTACAAATGCGTTCGAGATACTTACTGGTTTTCTGGTACTTTTTGCTTTATCGGCAAACCAAAGTAATGCTGCCGTAATGAGTAACATAAAACCAACAAACATTACATTGCTTCCAAAAAGCCTTTCTAATTGTTCTTCAAAAAACAAGCCTACCAGAACAGCAGGAATCATAGAGATGATAATTTTAAGAGAAAATATAGATTCTTCGTTTTTTTTGAATTGTAGTAATCCCTTAATGAGTATCAATATATCTTTTCTAAAAACGACTATGGTACTAAGCGCAGTAGCAAAATGAAGGATAACAGTAAAAAGAAGAGATTCTTCAGGGATACTGTTGTCTCCCAAAATAGCTTTACCAAGCTCTAAATGACCGCTGGAAGAAACAGGTAAAAACTCAGTAAGCCCTTGTATTATCCCAAGGATGATCGCATCAATAGTTTCCATAGTAGGATATAATGTTTTTAATTTTGGTGCAAATATATAACTACCTCAAAATAAAATGTCGAATTACTGTTTTTTCTTCTTGTTGGGATTGAGTAAAATAGCATACACCTCGATGCCAAAACCAATTAAAACGATGGTAGGAGCCAATCTAATTCTTCTGAAATTGTAGATCTCAGGATTAAAAACATTAGGGTCATCGCTTCCTCCTCCAGCCATAAGAATAAATCCTAGAGCAATTACAGCCAGTCCAATTGCCATGACCACATAATTTTTCTTTCTGAAAACAAAATCTGGTTTAGGAAGTATATTATTATTTGATTGTTTTTTCATGTGTATCGTTGTTAATTTCATTAAATAATACGACATCATCTATCGTCAACTTGGATATGTGCCCCATGTTTTTATCTCGGGTAAATATAGTCCATCTTTTTATACCATACAACGTAACTGTTTTGTTAAGGATATCAGAGCGTAGTTGATCAAGTGTGAGACCATACTGTATTCCTCTGTTGATATAGTAATAATGTGCATCATTTTTTAAGGTAATTAGAATATCAAGTCCAGAACCTTCTTGTATATCTGCTACGACTCCTTCAATTTTCATCACATCTTCTGGCTGCACATCTCGTACAGGGCGAAAAGTTTGTACAACAGCTGTCATAAATATGACAAAGAGTACAAAAATAAACGAGAGATATATTTTACCAATTTTACCCATAATTATAAAACGTTGGTTTTTGGTTTTCTTTTACTGTATATAATAAATAGGATACCAGCAAGTATAAAAGGAATACTTAATAGTTGTCCCATATTAAGCGTCATACTATCTTCAAAAGAAACTTGATTCTCTTTAAAAAATTCAATGATAAGGCGAGCCAAAAATAAGACAGATAGTAATACTCCAAATAAAAACCCTTGTTGTTTTGCTAGTTGTGTCTTTTTATACAAATACCATAATAAGCCAAAAATAAGTAGATAAGAAAAAGCTTCGTATAGTTGTGTAGGATGTCTGGGGATCATGTCATCACGCATGAATATAACACCGTAATTACCGTGGGTTGGTTTTCCGTAAATTTCAGAATTCATAAAATTCCCTAATCGTATCCATGCTCCAACAATTGGAGTTACAATAGCAATATGGTCTAGTACCCAAAGAATAGAAGTTTTGTATTTTCTAGAAAATAAAAAAATAGCTATAATTGCGCCAAGACTACCTCCATGACTTGCTAATCCCGTAAACCCTGTAAAATGCCAGGTTCCATTAATAATTTGAAAAGGAACAAAAATTTCCAGAATATGCTCAGAATAATACTCAAAATCATAAAACAAACAATGCCCTAATCTCATACCAACCAATATTCCTACAATAAGGTAAGAAGACAATTTTTCTAATTGTTCCAAAGATTTTTTTTCGGCACTAAAGATGTGTTTTGCAATTTGATAAGCCAACAAGATACCAGTCACAAAAAAAAGGCCATAGTATTTTATAGGAAAAACCCCGAATAGTTGTGTGATTTCTGGGTCAAGATTCCATTCAAATGATCCCATAGATTAATAGTATAATTCGTCTGTTCTTAGATTCAGGAAGCGTTGTGTAGCAAAAAAAGTGCTAATCCAAGTAATAAGTATACCAATCCCAAAAACTCCAGCAAATAGAATGATAAGTAAAATTTTATCGTTTAATAATGCCAATTCAGGAAAAGTTTTATCTAAATAGAATAATACAATACCAACCCCTATCAAAGCTACAATAGCTCCTATCATTCCTAGTCGTACACTTTTCCATACAAAAGGCCTGCGAATAAACTTTTTTGTGGCACCCACCATTTGCATGGTTTTAATGATAAATCTCTTTGAGTATACCGATAAGCGAATAGAACTATTAATCAGTAGAACTGCAATAAATGTAAAAACTCCACTAATCAATAATACCCAAAAACTAATGCGTTTGATATTATCATTGAGTAATGAAATCAAAGGTTTATCATAGATGACTTCATCTACAAAATCTTTTTTTATGATAGTAGCATTTATTTCTTCGATTTTGACCTGATCTACAAAATCAGCTTTTAGATACACATCGATTGAATTTTGTAGAGGATTATACCCCAGAAAATCCATAAAATTTTCACCAATATCTTTACTGTGTTCCTCAGCAGCCTTTTCCTTAGAAATAAAAGTAGTTGATTTAGTATATTCTGCCAGAGCCAGTGTTTTTTCTAATTGTTTAATCTCAACATCTTTGGCAGTATCTTTCAGATAGATAGTGAGTGCGATTTTTTCTTTGAAATGATCCGCTACTTTTTTAGTGTTTAGAACTAGTAAACCCAATAAGCCTAGTAAGAATAATACCAGAGAGATACTAATAACTACAGAAAAATAAGAAGAGATTAGTCGTCGTTTTTGGTATTTTTCAAAAGAAGAACTCATAAATAATCTGATTTTGTGGTAAAAATAATAAAGTTTAGCGAGACTCCTACTTTTCAAAATACAAATGTACTCTGAAATAAGAGGAGTCAAAACAAGATCAGTCCAACAAGGTGAGCCTTTTCTTTTACCTAGTAATAGACTTTCTAATGCATAAAGTGGGTTTAATATATAGAATAACGAATACTTAGAAGTAATCGTGTTTAGATTTATTTAGAGAGTAAGCAAGTGGTCTAATACAGGTTTGATAATAGGTCTATTGTAGATGTATCAAAATTCACAATATTTAACATTTTGGTGTTAAATTTCATGTTTTTTTAAGCAATTTTCAAATCACTTTATTGTGGTTAAACCCTAAAGCGGAAACAATACAAATGTTTTCGAACTATTAAGTTATTGATAGTATTGTTTTTAAGTTTTTGGAATGCATTTTACTTCGGTTTACAAAGTGTTAGAATCAGTTGTGGAATTAGACTCAAGAGCTTTGTGATGAATGGTTGAGAAGGGAATATAAGTTATATTTGTAGTCAGAATTTTAATGCTGATAAATGGTTCGTATCAGTTCTTATTTTCCTTTGGATGAATTCAATTTGGATTCATTAGATTTGACTTAATAAATAAGTGATTTTTGTTTTTAAATAGCGAAAAAATTGAATAAACTACTTCGGGGGTAAGCCCAGGAAGTATTCGTTTGAAACAAACTTTTAATTTCGAAGCTTGCTTCGAAGGTTTAAAATCTCACTTAGTGAGTAAATACATAGATCTTATGCATACAGTCATTATAGGAATAGGAGGAGTAGGAGGATATTTTGGAGGAAAAATAGCCAGTTCTGGACAGAAAGTTACTTTGATTGCCAGAGGAAAACACCTAGAAGCAATCCAAAAAAATGGATTACAAGTTAAGAGTATAGAAGGAGATTTTATAACACACCCTCATTTGGCAACCCATACTATAGCTGGTGTAGATAAAGCAGATTTGGTATTAATCTGTACAAAATCATGGCAAGTTACAGAGGCAGCAACAATGATCAAACCTATACTCAAAGAAGATACAGTAGTGATTCCACTACAAAACGGAGCTGATAATGCAGAAAGAGTAGGTGCTGTACTAGGGGCAAAACATGTATTAGGAGGATTGTGTAGAATATATAGTAAGATAGAAGCACCTGGAGTTATATCTCATTTTGGGCACCCACCAGAGGTTGTTTTTGGAGAATTAGATGCAAGAAAAACAAATCGCCTGCAAACAATAAAAAAAGTATTTGATACCGCAGGATTCGATAACACCATATCACAAGATATCAAAGTAGATATCTGGAACAAATTTATGTTTATAGCTACAGTGAGTGGTTTAGGAGCACTTACTCGCGCTACTATTGGAGAAATGTATGAGGCTATAGAAACACGTCACATTTTACAACAAACAGCAAGAGAAATATATGATATTGGGGTTGCCAAAAGGATTTCTTTACCAAAAGATATCATAGATAAAGTTCTTGCTTTTATAAGTAAGCAACCTTACGAAGCTACAGCTTCTACACAACGAGATATTTTAGAAGGAAGACCTTCTGAGTTAGAAAATTTTAATGGATATATAGTAAAAGAAGGAAAACGATTAGAAGTTGCTACACCTACCAATACTTTTATCTACAGTTGTTTGTTGCCTATGGAGGTCAAAGCACGAAAATAGAATAAAATAGTTTCATAAAAACACCTTATAGCTTTTAGAAAGAAGCTAAAAGCTTAAAATGTTAACCAAAAAGGTACTTCGAAGATACTTTTTGCTTCTTTAAAACACCTTTTTGTATCAAAAATGGTATAAATAACTTTTTAGTGCCAGACAAATAATTAATTAGAAGATGTTACTGTGCTATCTTGAAGGTTTTAGTAAATTTGCGGTCTTAATTTCAGATAGATGAGTTACGATTTTAATACTATTGAAGCCAAATGGCAAAAATACTGGGCAGAGAATAAAACCTTTAGAGCAGAGGACAACAGTGATAAAGAAAAGTACTATGTATTAGATATGTTTCCATATCCATCAGGTGCAGGATTGCATGTTGGGCATCCGCTGGGGTATATTGCCAGTGATATCTATGCACGATATAAACGCCATAAAGGATTCAATGTATTACACCCTCAAGGATATGATTCTTTTGGATTGCCAGCAGAGCAATACGCTATTCAGACAGGGCAACACCCATCTATAACCACCAAAGAAAATATAGCTCGCTATCGTGAGCAACTAGATAAAATAGGATTCTCGTTTGATTGGGATCGCGAGGTACGTACCAGTAATCCAGAATATTTCAAATGGACACAATGGATTTTTGTGGAGCTTTTTAATTCATGGTATGATACTAATGAAGATAAAGCAAGAGACATTAATGAGTTAGAATCTCTTTTTGTTACAGAAGGAAATACAAAAGTAAATGCGGTATGTGATGAGGAGACTCCTGTATTTACTGCCGAGGATTGGAACAGATATACTGCCAAAGAAAAGCAGCAGATCCTTTTAAAATATAGATTGACATATCTGGCAGAAACAGAAGTAAACTGGTGTCCTAAATTGGGAACAGTATTGGCCAATGATGAGATTGTAAACGGTGTTTCTGAGCGAGGAGGATACCCTGTGATTCGTAAAAAAATGACACAGTGGAGCATGAGAATCTCTGCCTATGCAGAGCGATTGCTACAAGGATTAGATAGGATAGACTGGACAGATGCCCTCAAAGAATCACAACGCAACTGGATCGGAAAATCTGTAGGTGCTGGTGTCACATTCAATGTCAAAGGACATGATGAGGTAATAGAAGTATTTACAACAAGACCAGACACCATTTTTGGAGTTACATTTATGACATTAGCTCCAGAGCATGATTTGGTACAAAAAATTACTACCCCAGAGCAGAAACCTGAAATTGAAGCCTATATAGAAGCTACAGCCAAACGTAGTGAGCGTGAGCGTATGGCAGATGTAAAAACGATAAGTGGCGTCTTTACTGGTTCCTATGCAGAACACCCATTTACCAAAGAGCCTGTGCCAATCTGGATAGGGGATTATGTATTAGCTGGATATGGTACTGGTGCGGTAATGGCAGTGCCATGTGGAGATCAGCGTGATTATGATTTTGCAAAGCACTTTGATATTCCTATTACCAATATTTTTGAAGGAATAGATATTTCTCAAGAAGCTTTTGCTGATAAGGAAAAAACAATTATTGCAAATTCTGATTTCTTAAACGGATTGTCCTATAAAAAAGCAACTAAAACAGCTATCTATGAATTAGAGAAACTAGGGCAAGGAACAGGAAAAACCAATTATAGACTTCGTGATGCAGTATTTAGTCGTCAACGCTATTGGGGAGAGCCATTTCCAGTATATTATGTAGATGGAATGCCACAGATGATAGAGGTAGCACACCTACCTATACAATTACCAGAAGTCGAAAAATATTTGCCTACAGAAACAGGAGAGCCACCATTAGGTCGTGCCGATGTTTGGGCTTGGGATACAGAAAATAACAAGGTTGTATCCAATGATCAGATAAATAACACCAGTATTTTTCCGTTAGAACTCAATACAATGCCAGGATGGGCAGGGAGCTCATGGTATCTATTTAGATATATGGATGCTGGTAATGATAAAGAATTCGCTTCTGCAGAAGCGTTGCAATATTGGGAGAATGTTGATTTATATATTGGGGGTAGTGAGCATGCAACAGGTCACTTGCTATATTCAAGATTTTGGACAAAGTTCTTGAAAGATAGATCGTACATTGGAGTAGATGAGCCTTTTAAGAAGTTGATTAATCAAGGAATGATTTTGGGTACAAGTGCTATAGTATATAGGATAAGCGGTACCAATACATATGTAACAGAAGGATTAAAAGATCAGCATGATACAGAAGAACTTCGTATTGATGTAAGTTTGATTAATAGCTCTGATGAACTTGATATAGAAGGATTAAAAAAGTGGCAACCGCAGTTTAAAGATGCCGATTTTGAACTTGAAGAAGGGAAGTATATTGTAGGTAGAGAAGTAGAAAAAATGTCAAAACGTTGGTTTAATGTAGTTAATCCAGATGATATTTGTAATGATTATGGAGCAGATACCTTGCGTTTATATGAAATGTTCCTAGGGCCATTAGAGCAGGCAAAACCATGGAATACCGCTGGGATCACAGGAGTTTCTTCTTTTCTGAAAAAAATATGGAAGTTGTATCATAACGGAGATGATTTTGCAGTAACCGATACAGAACCTACAAAAGAAGATTTAAAAACGCTACATAAGACCATTAAGAAGGTAGAAGAAGATATCGAGAACTTCTCGTTCAATACATCTGTAAGTACCTTTATGATTGCTGTAAATGAATTAACAGCTCAAAAATGTACCGCACGAGCAATACTAGAGCCTTTGGCAATATTAATATCACCATATGCACCACATATTGCAGAAGAATTCTGGCAAAGATTAGGGCATAATGGGTCAATAGCTACGGCAACATTCCCTGTATTTGAAGAGAAACACCTAGTAGAAAGTGCTAAAAAATATCCGATTTCGTTTAATGGAAAAACACGATTTACTATGGAGCTTTCATTGGATTTGAGCAAGGATGAAATAGAAGCAGCAGTAATGGCACATGAAAAAACAAAACAACAACTTGCTGGTCGTGAACCCAAAAAAGTAATTGTAGTGCCTGGTAAAATTATCAATATTGTAGGGTAATGTGTTTGTTTTGTCGGGCTTACTGTATATTGGAGAAGAAAGAGTTATATTGTTAGTTTGTAAAATGAAGTGGATTTGTAGCGATCGATATAAACTTAAATATTTGATATATGAGTAAGTGTGTTTTAGGGTGTTTGGTACTGTTATTTATAGTAGCTGTAAGTTGTGGTTATACAAAAACAGAAGAAGATAAACATCCTGATATGCCCATATTTCCAGAGCATACAAGTAATGTTTTAAAATTAGTAAAAGTAAGATGTAATTCTGGCTTACTCTATCGTATCGATGATCAGCTATTGACCTTTATGGTCACAAGAGGAAAACATACAGATTATAGGGAAGAGGAATATCTCATGTTTTTAAATAATAATTTTGAAATTATAGATTCTTTGCATGTAGGAGATTTTAATAGTATAGATGATAAAGGGTATGTGTACTCTAAAGAATATGAAAATGATGAAGTCGTAAAACAGTATTACAAAAAGCAAAAAAAGACAAGAATTGCATACCATACTTTTGATGCACAGGCGTATTATGATGCTTATATGGAGCAACTAGAAGATGAAGCGATTGGTGAAAAAGAGCTTTCTGATAGTTTACAGATGGTAGAACGGTTTAAAAGATTAGAGAAAGTAGAGCGCAAGACTTTTAAGGAGTTTGATAAAGCAGTTATGCCAGAATTGCAATGTGTTCGACCCATTGCTAAAGGTTGTTTTATTTTGCAATACCCCGATAAAGAATTAGTGATAAAAAATTTGATTGGTAAATATTATATAAGAGATAAGGATATAAAAAGCCCTAAGGAGATTATAAGCAATTTTAAAGAATGTGATAAACAAGAGTTATATACTCCAGTAAGAAGTAATGATTTTAAAATGTTTGATACTGCTGTTACTGGAAATGGTAGTACAGGTAATCATTTTGTATTCGGTTTTTATCCAAAAGGGTATCAATATTATGAATTAGAGAATAAGGGAGATAAAACTCAATTTAAACTATTTGCAAATGGAGTAAGTCGTGCTAGATTAGAAGCTTTTGTAAGCCCAGACGGTAAGAATACTTTTATTATAAATAAGGATGATCATTATAAGTACTATCGAGTAGAGTAATCGTATGTCGTGTTTTTTTGATTATACCAATTCTCAATTGAAATTACCTTCTAAGATTGAATTCTAACAGCGTATAAAAAAAACAGAGCATGGTCAACCCAATAGAACTTGTAGGGTATATAGCCGCTATATTAACGACAGCTTCATTTTTACCACAAGTATATAAAACTTGGAAAACAAAATCGGCAGAAGGTCTATCTCTTTCTATGTTATTTATTTTTGGTTCAGGAGTGTTATGCTGGTTGATCTATGGCTTTATGATTGACAGTTGGCCAATTATTTCTGCAAATGTAATAACAATTATTTCGATTTTTCTACTACTGTTTTTTAAGTATAGGTATACTGACTCACAGTAATAAAATGAGTTTTCTTCTTGCAGTTTCGTTATCAGTATGTTGTGGTAATTGTTAATAAGGTATTTTTTAGCCTTCTTTTATTGCTTTTTTTGGCAAAAACATTTATTTTCGGCCAAAAATTAAGAATATGGTAATTGGTGTACCCAAAGAAATCAAAAATAACGAGAATAGAGTAGGTGTAACTCCTGCTGGAACGATGGAACTCGTTAAGCATGGTCATACTGTTTTCATACAGCATAATGCCGGTCTTCAAAGTGGTTTTGAAGATGAAGAATATATCAATGCTGGAGCAAAAATTTTACCTACAATCGAAGAAGTATATAGTACTGCTGAAATGATTATTAAGGTAAAAGAACCTATTGAACCAGAATATGCATTGATCAAAAAAGATCAACTTGTATTTACATACTTTCATTTTGCATCAGAAGAAGCATTAACAAAAGCGATGATGGCAAGTGGGTCTGTTTGTGTTTCTTATGAAACTGTTGAAGATTTTGATCGTAGCTTACCATTATTAACCCCAATGAGTGAAGTTGCAGGACGTATGTCTACTTTGCAAGGTGCTAAATTTCTAGAAAAGCCACTAAAAGGAAGAGGAGTTCTTCTTGGTGGTGTACCAGGTGTTCCCCCTGCCAAAGTACTTGTATTAGGTGGAGGAGTAGTAGGTACGCAAGCAGCAAAAATGGCTGCAGGAATGGGAGCTGATGTTACAATTCTTGATATCAGTATGAAGAGATTGCGTTACTTGGATGATGTGATGGCTGCAAATGTAAAAACTGAATTCTCAAATGAGTATAATATTCGTAAGCATATAAAAGATTCTGATTTAATTATTGGTGGAGTTCTAATTCCTGGAGCAAAAGCACCAAAATTAATTACAAGAGATATGCTTAAAGATATGCGCTCAGGAACTGTGATGGTTGATGTAGCAGTAGATCAGGGAGGTTGTTTTGAAACTACAAAACCAACTACTCATGAAGATCCTGTGTATATTATTGATGATGTAGTACATTATTCTGTAGCAAATATGCCAGGAGCAGTACCGTATACGTCAACTTTGGCATTAACTAATGTCACTTTGCCATATGCAGTACAACTAGCAAATAAAGGCTGGAAAAAAGCATGTAAAGAAAATGAACCTCTTAAAAAAGGATTGAATGTTATAAACGGAGATATTGTATATCCTGCAATATCAGAAGCTTTTGACCTTCCTTTAAAAGATGTAGAAATATATTTGAATTAAACTCGATTTATTGGCTAACTCAAGTTTATTTAATCAAAAACCTCGCAAAATGGCGAGGTTTTTGTATTTTATGACATAAAATTGTAAATCATATCAATTATGATTTGAAATTATTGAAAAAGAAAGACGTTTTTATTACAGTAATTTTATTTTGTAAATGATATCAGCTAAAAAAAGAATATTATTATGATGGGATATTATATCATTGCGGGAGTCATATTTCTGGTGAGCACATTTGTAAGTAACAAGCTCAAAAGTAAATTCAAGAAATACTCAAAGATCAGTTTGCAAAACGGCATGAGTGGTGCAGAGATTGCCACAAAAATGTTACAGGATAATGGAATCAGAGATGTACAGGTGGTTTCTACCCCAGGAATGTTAACAGATCATTACAACCCTGCAAATAAGACAGTGAATTTAAGTGAAGGAGTATATAGTCAACGCAATGCCGCAGCAGCGGCTGTTGCAGCGCATGAATGTGGCCACGCCGTACAACATGCTACTGCATATAGTTGGTTGACAATGAGGTCTAAAATTGTACCTGCTGTAGGTATAGCTAGTAAGTTGTCTAATATGGTAATTATGGGAGGACTTGTGCTTTCTGCTTCAGGAATGATATTTGGAAATACTATTTTCTTAATAGGGATACTATTGTTTGGGGTAACCACGCTATTTGCATTCATTACATTGCCAGTAGAATATGATGCTAGTAACAGAGCGTTGGCATGGTTAGAAAACAACAATATGTTGACTACTCAAGAACATGCTGGTGCTAAAGATGCACTAAAATGGGCGGCAAGAACATATGTAGTTGCAGCATTAGGCTCTTTGGCAACATTATTATATTTTATCTCTATCTTCATGGGTAGAAGAAACTAAAAAAGAATAGATAAAAAAACAGGCTTGTATAACAAAATATATAAGCCTGTTTTTTTGTATTAAATCTTTATTTGTCGATCAATTTGTTGATCTAGAGAGATAAAAGTTTCTGTGCGGGATATCCCTTCTATAGCTTGAATATTTTTATTCAGTACGTTCATTAGATGCTCATTATCTCTACATAATATTTTAATAAAAATTGACCAATTTCCTGTAGTATAATGACATTCGATTACCTCTGGGATTTCTCGTAACTGCTTTACCGCTTTAGGGTTGCTTACCGCTTTGTCAAGATATACACCTACAAAAGCCATCGTTTTATATCCTAATACTTTGGGGTCTATAATAAATTTTGACCCAGCAATAAGACCAGAAGCTTCTAGTTTGCGGAGTCTTTGATGAATCGCGGCACCTGATATACCAACTTTTCTGGCAATTTCCAAAATAGGCCTTCTCGCATCCTCCATGAGATTACGTAAAATTTCTTTATCAATACCGTCAATTTTTAAGCCGCTATTTTGATTTTTCATGTTTGTATAAAGTTACATTTGACAATTAAAAATGAGGTTTAATGTTTAAAATTGAAATATAAGATTAATAAATGGTTTGAATATAGTAACTGAATAGATGATTTAAGAGTATTATGAAATAATGATATAAAAACTACACTCAATTTGTTGTTTACCCTTTTACGCCATCAGGGTTATATCCTAGATAGTCACATTCTTTTTCATTAAAAACAATACCATACTCTTCAAGTTCTTTAAGAATTGGGGTGTATACCTCTTCTTGGATAGGGATTTGTACTCCAATACCTGTAATCTGTTTGTTAAGAATGCGCAAAGTGGCCATTGCAACAGGTAAACCTACTGTTTTTGCCATTGCAGTATACATTTGGTTCTCTCCTATGCTTACCATGGTGGCATCTATTTGTTTATGTTTACCATTAAGCTCATAACCAAATTTATGGTACATTACAATCATATCCTTATCTCCTTTGTCAAGAGACCAGCTATCCATTAATACCTTTTGAAGTGCTTGAGCAGGAGTGGCATTAGGAATACCAATTTTTTTATTTGGATTAAAAAGATCAAGTTCTAAAAGTTTATCCCACATAATATCATCCTGATCAATTTTGAGATAATGACGAAGTTTCAGTTCTACTGAGTCAGAAGGAGAATATGCCAGAAAAGAATTCGTAAAATCCCGATAACTCATATGCTCAGAATTAATCATCTTATAATCATCAGCGGTCATACCAAGCTGTACAAAAGTATTCCAGGCTCTAGAGAACCCTATTCTTCTAATAGTTCCCCGATATAAAGTCAAGATATTATCTAGTCCGTATATGTTTTGATACTTTAAAGAGTTCCTATTGGCATAAGCTTCAAAACGCCCATAACCATCAACTTCTAGAAATTCTGTTCGTCTAAATAATTTGTGATATGGAATATATTTATAAGTTCCTTCCTGCAGAAATTCTGCAGCCCCTCCTTGCCCAGCTACTACTACATTTCGAGGGTTCCATGTAAACTTATAGTTCCATAAATTGGTGTCACTTTCAGGAGCAACCAAGCCTCCTGTAAAGGATTCAAATAAAACAATCTTACCCCCTTGATTTCTTATACGATCAATAACCTGCATGGCACTCATATGATCAATACCAGGGTCGACACCAATTTCATTCATAAAAATGAGTCCTTTTTTGCGAACTTCTGGATCAAGTTTTTGCATTTCAGCGCTTACATATGAAGCTGTAACCATGCATTTATCAAACTTTAAACAGTCTTTGGCAACTTCAATATGAAAACGAGCAGGAAGCATTGATACAACAATATCAGCCTCTTGAATTGCTTTTTCTCTTGAGTTGTGATCAAAAATATCCAAAGGTATAGCGTGGGTATTTGAGTGAGTACCCGCTAATTTTTTAGCATTTTCAACAGAAATATCCCCTATGGTAATCTGTAAATTTTCTGAAATAGACTTGTCTTGAAAATATTTGATTAAAACAGCAGTAGATTTACCTGCACCAATGACTAATATCTTTCGCATACCTTCTGATATTTTGATAACTTTGATACGAATGTAGTAAATACCGTAAAAAGTTGGATGTCAATTATGAGGTATTGCTTATATTTTTTTGAATAATGTGTTTAATCCTTTAAAAATAATATTTGATATAATCAATTATGAACAAAATATCAGAAAACAAAACAATTTTGATTACAGGAGCTATTACAGGGTTAATAGCAGTGCTTTTAGGAGCTTTTGGGGCTCACGGATTAGAAAAACATGTAGATGCAGCTAGTATTGATTCTTTTACAACAGGAGTGCGATATCAAATGTATCATGCAATTGTATGTGTCATTTTAGGAAATATGACTGTCTTGCAGGAGATTAGAAGAAAACGAATTTTTTACTTTTTTATTGGGGGAATTATTCTTTTTTCGGGATCAATATATCTTTTGGTGATCGATGAGATTTTTGGCATATCATTGTCAAGTATTGGATTTATTACACCTTTGGGAGGGTTGTTATTAATTTCTGGATGGATTTTTCTTATAATTTCATTGATGAAGATTAAGTGATTTTTTTGTCGGATAGTGTAATTATTATTTATAATTTTGCCATACATAACAAACACCACATATTTCTATGGAACGACTGTATCCAACTACGAAAACGTTTTCGTTAAAGCATTACGGTATTGAAAATGCTACCATGCGCTACCAACTATCTCCTGATGAACTTCAGGATGAAGTAGTGCAAAAAGATCAGGGAAAAATTACCGCATCAGGCGCGTTGGCAATAAACACCGGCGAATTTACTGGGCGTTCTCCAATGGATCGATTTATTGTTAAAGATGATATTACAAAAGATAAGATATGGTGGGGGGATATCAATATCCCTTTTGCATCAAATGCATTTGATGCATTATATGATAAAGTAACCAAATATCTTTCTGGGAAAGAAATATTCGTTCGTGACAGTTATGCGTGTTCCGATCTTAAGTATCGTCTTAATATAAGAGTGATAAACGAATATGCATGGTCTAATATGTTTGCATCTAACATGTTTTTGAGACCAACACAGGAAGAATTGAAAGATTTTGACCCAGAGTGGACTATCGTTAATGCACCAGGGTTTATGGCAGATCCATCTGTAGATGGAACTCGCCAGCATAATTTTGCGATTTTAAATTTCACAAAAAAAATAGCACTTATCGGAGGTACTGGTTATACTGGAGAGATTAAGAAAGGAATTTTTTCTGCACTTAATTTTATACTTCCAGTATATAAAGATTCGCTTCCTATGCATTGCTCTGCCAATGTAGGAGAGGAAGGAGATACTGCTATCTTTTTTGGGCTTTCAGGAACAGGTAAAACAACTTTGTCTACAGATCCTAATCGTAAATTGATTGGTGATGATGAGCATGGGTGGACTAAAGAAAATACCATATTCAATTTTGAAGGTGGTTGCTATGCCAAAGTGATAGACTTATCCTCTGAGAAAGAGCCTGAAATATATAGAGCCATCAAAAAAGGAGCGATCCTCGAAAATGTAATTATCGATGATAAAGGAGAAGTAGATTATGCAGATACTTCGATCACTCAGAATACAAGAGTAAGTTACCCGATTCACCATATAGAGAATATACAGGAGCCTTCTATTGGTGAGAATCCAAAGAATATATTCTTTTTAACAGCTGATGCGTTTGGGGTAATACCACCGATCTCTAAGTTGACACCAAGTCAAGCTGCCTATCATTTTATTTCAGGATATACAGCAAAAGTAGCAGGAACAGAAGCAGGAGTAGTAGAACCTACCCCGTCGTTTTCTGCTTGTTTTGGAGCACCATTTATGCCATTACATCCTGCTAAATATGCAGAGATGTTGATTAATAAAATGAATGATACAGGGGTGAATGTTTGGTTGGTGAATACTGGTTGGACAGGCGGTCCCTATGGTGTAGGAACACGAATTAAATTAAAATATACAAGAGCTATGATTCAGGCTGTACTTAACGGTGATTTAGGATCATATTCTTATGATAATTATCATATTCATTCTGTTTTTGGAGTAGCACAGCCAAGAGAGTGTCCAGGGGTACCTACAAAGGTTCTTAGTCCAAGAGCAACTTGGAATGATGATGAAGCATATTATACAACTGCATTTAAGTTGACGAACGCATTTAGAGAGAATTTCAAAAAATTCGAATCATATGCTAGTGAAGAAATTCGAAGAGGAGGCCCTCAGAGATATTCCTTCTAAGAGTGTAAATAGTATACCAAAAAGAGAGTCCCGAATACGATATTCGGGACTCTCTTTTTTTTATGTATGTTTTAATAAATTAGTACTAGATAGTGTGAATTTATTTTTTGTTTACTTCTTTGATATACTTTTGGAGCGCCATAGTCATTGATGGAGTCTCGGGGGTTGGTGCCTGAATATTTACAACCAAGTTATGCTCTTCGGCAGCTTTTACAGTTGAGTTCCCGAAAACAGCAATTTTTGTATTTTTTTGTTTAAAATCAGGGAAGTTTTCGAATAAAGATTGTATTCCCGATGGGCTAAAAAATACCAAGATATCATAAAATACATCTCTTAGGTCAGAAAGATCACTTACCACTGTTTTGTAAAACACCGCTTGTTTCCAATTCACTTTCAAACTATCCAGTGTTTCAGGGATCAGGGGTTTTAACTTGTCAGAAGACGGTAATAAGAATTTTTCGTTTTTATACTTTTTAATCAATGGAGATAACTCCTGAAATGTACGTTTACCAACGTAGATTTTTCTTTTTCGGTAAACAACATATTTCTGTAGATAATATGCTACAGCTTCACTTTGACAAAAATATTTGAGCGTATCTGGCACTTTGAAGCGCATCTCGTCAGCAATTCTAAAGAAATGATCAACAGAATTTCGACTGGTAAGAATAATGGCAGAATAGTTAGATAAATCCACTTTCTGCAATCTTACCTCTTTTGCATCAACTCCCTCTACATGAATGAAGGGGATAAAGTCAATTTTTACTTTTTCCTTTTCTTCTAAATCAAAATAAGGTGAATTCTCCACTTTAGGCTCCGGCTGTGAGACCAAAATTGTTTTCACTTTCATAAATTTTCTTTCTTTTTTGTAAAGGTCCTACTATTAACTAATAAGCTTATATAGTATGAAATAAGGTGCGATTTCAAGTGCGCAAAGATACAAAATAAAATAAAACATATGGTTTAAAATAATACTTTCGTTTTTCTTGTAAAAGGAAAACAGTACAATTGTATTTAAAATAACCAATAAAATTAACAATATTATAAATGCGATTTTTGAGGGTTGTAGCGCATAAATAAATAAGATGTTTGTAGGTAATAAAATGACCCCCATAAAGTTACGATAAGATACTTTGTAAAACAAATATTCGTCAATTATAGAATCAATAGAGAAAATTGTAGCGATAATTTTTTCTATAAGTAATTTGCAAATAACAACGACAGTATAGATGATAGTGATCTTAAAATATAGGGTAATTTGACTTGGGATGACTTGCCATTCAAAGGTGTCAAAGCATAAAAAGATGAATAGAGAAACAGATGCAATTTGAAATAATAAGAGAATTGCATTGAACAAAGAAGAGAGTTTATTTGGTTTTTGATGAGAGATAATATACTTGTTATTACTCAAAAGCATCGTGAAATCGGAAAACCGAAGCGAATTGACCCTCTTGGCTATTGCCAACAATAAAAGGCATATTACGATAAGGATCGTAAGCCAATTGATATGCGCTATTTCTCTGGTAATAAAATTCATAAGCTATTTCAGGGGTAAAATTACAATCAATTAACTGATAAAAACAAGAAAATATCTAGTAATTATTTAGTTATATTTGCCTGAAAAATAGCCTAGATGGTTGATGCCGTAGTCATAATCCCTACATATAACGAGATTGAAAATGTGGAACGTATTGTAAAAAATGTGTTTTCGTTACAGCGTAATTTTCATATTCTTATTGTAGATGATAATTCACCAGATAAAACTGCTGATAAGGTAAAAGAGTTACAATTAGAGTATAAAGATGCTCTTTTTTTAATGGAGAGAGAAGGTAAATCAGGGTTAGGAACTGCATATATAGCTGGTTTTAAGTGGGCATTAGAAAGGCCCTATACATATGTTTTTGAGATGGATGCCGATTTTTCTCATAACCCTAATGACCTTATTAGGTTGTATAATGCGTGTGCCAAAGGACCTGCTGATGTAGCTATTGGGTCAAGATATGTTACTGGAGTAAATGTGGTAAATTGGCCAATGACTAGAGTATTATTGTCATGGGGAGCATCAAAATATGTTCGTTTTATTACAGGAATGGATATTCATGACACAACTGCTGGATTTATCTGTTATAAAAGAGAGGTATTAGAGAAAATAAACCTGAATAAAATAAAATTTGTAGGATATGCTTTTCAGATAGAAATGAAATTTAAAGCGTATTTACTTAAATTTAAAATAAAAGAAATTCCCGTCATCTTTACAGATAGAACAAGGGGAACTTCAAAAATGAGCAAAGGAATTATTTCTGAAGCTGTTTTTGGAGTTGTAAAAATGAAAATTAATAGTTTGTTTAATAGTTACGAAATATGATTATGGATAGTGTGTTGATTAAAAATGCCAATATTGTCAATGAAGGAAAGATTTTTAATGGAGATGTGTATATAGAGCACGGTGTTTTTAAAGAAATAGCACCGCAAATAAGTGCAAAGTCACCAGATGTACATATTTTTGATGCCGAAGGAAAATATTTGTTGCCAGGAGTGATAGATGATCAGGTTCATTTTAGAGAACCAGGATTAACTCATAAAGCTACTATAGAAACAGAATCAAGAGCCGCTATAGCAGGAGGAATTACTTCTTTTATAGAAATGCCGAATACAGTGCCGCAAACGACCACAGTAGAAAAGCTGGAAGAAAAATTTGATATCGCTGCAAAAACTAGTTATGCAAACTACTCATTCATGTTTGGAGGTACCAATGATAATTTGGAAGAGATTCTAAAAGTAGATCCAAAAAAAGTAGCAGCACTTAAGCTTTTTCTGGGATCATCAACAGGAAATATGTTGGTTGATAACCCTGAGGTGTTAGAAAAAATATTCTCATCTACAGATTTATTGATAGCTGTACATTGTGAGGATGAGCAGACAATCAAGGATAACACAGCGATATATAAAGCAAAATATGGAGATGATATCCCGTTAGAATTTCACCCTATTATCAGAAGTGAAGAAGCTTGTTATTTATCATCATCGCAAGCAGTAGCATTGGCAAAAAAGACAGGAGCACGATTACATGTTTTTCACCTTTCGACAGCCAAAGAATTAAAGCTGTTTACAAACAAAATACCACTGAAAGATAAGAAAATAACTGCTGAAGTATGTATTCATCATTTATGGTTTTCTGATGCTGATTACGCTGAGAAAGGAACATTAATCAAATGGAATCCTGCTGTAAAAACTGCAAAAGACAGAGACGCACTACTTGCTGCATTGCTCAATGACAAAATAGATGTGGTAGCTACAGATCATGCTCCTCATACCATAGAAGAAAAAGACAATGCATATACCAAAGCACCTTCTGGTGGGCCTTTGGTACAACATGCACTTCCTGCAATGCTCGAACTTTATCATCAGGGAAAAATAAGTATGGAAAAAATTGTAGAAAAAATGTGTCACAATCCTGCTATATTATTTCAAGTAGAAAAAAGAGGATATATAAAAGAAGGGTATTATGCAGATGCAGTACTAGTTGATATCAATGCACCTTGGAGTGTAAATAAAGAGAATATTGCTTATAAATGTGGATGGTCTCCTTTTGAAGGGACTACGTTTAGATCAAGAATTACCCATACTTTTGTAAATGGAAATTTAGTATATAAAAACTTTAAGTTTTATGATGCGACAAGACATGCACAACGATTAACCTTTGATAGATGAGCAAATATGTAACCTATATTAGTATCTTTTTGATAATTATATCCTGTCAGAGTGTAGATAGACCTCCTATGCCAGAAACATTGGTGGGAGAAGATTGTATGGTTGATATTTTTACAGATATTGCTTTTGTCAAAGCTGCCAAAAGTTCACATAGAAAAAAGTTTGAAGAAAAAAATATCAACCCCCAAGCTTATATATTACAAAAACATGGGGTTGATAGTGTAGTTTTTGCACAAAATAATGCATGGTACTCCTCTCAATTTGATGAGTATAAGGCGATTTTTGCACGTGTAAAAGTTAATTTGGAAGAAGGAGTAACATTGTATGAAAAGCTTAAAAAAGAAGAGGATTCTATAAAAAAAAGACAAGATTCTATTGCTAAAATAAAAGATTCATTAAAGCTTAAAGAGAAACCTGTTTTATTATCAAAAAGGGAAAAAAATAATTAATTCTCCTTTAGAAAATAAGAAGCAGTTTCGTTGATACTTTTTTCTATTGAGGTGAAATTGTAAGATAACTCTTTGGTTATCTTATCACTGTTATAATGTTTTGTAGAAAAAGCACTTCGTATTGATGATTTAAATATGGACTGGTTTGTTCTAAAAAGTAGGTGTCCAATACGTTGCAGATAGTAAGCAATCTTCATTAATAGCGGAGATGCTTTCTTTTTTGGTGCTGGTTTGTTTAGAGCCTTGGCAATCATAGTAAATGCACTTTTGTAGCTTAGGTTTTGTCCTACCAGAATATAACGTTGATGAGTTTGTGAACCTTGCATTAGCCTATGCATAATATCGATAACATCTTGTATTGCTATATACCCTGTAGTTCCAGTGGTATAGTAGTTCATTCCGTTATAAATTCTTTTAAAAAGGTATCCACTACCCCCGTCAAAAAAACCTGGGCCAATAATAATCCCAGGATTTACAATTACAGCGTTTAATCCTTCTTGTACACCTCTCCAAACCTCCATTTCTGCACCGTATTTTGTAATTGCATACACAGAGTTAAATACTTCAGGGTTCCATTCTGATTTTTCGTTAATAGCTGCATTTGTCAGATTGTCTCCCAAGGTAGCAATAGAACTTACGTAGCATAACTTTTCTACATTGTTAGATAAACACATATTGACAACATTGGCAGTACCTTCAATATTTACTTTTCGTAATTTTTTGTAATCAGAAGGGTTAAAACTAATGACAGCCGCACAATGATACACATGTGTTATTCCTTCAAAAGCTTCGGTTAAAGAGGGTACATCGTTAATATTAGTATGAACCCACTCAATAGTATCAAATAGATGTTGCGCTTCTTTGGCAAAGTAAGAAGAAAATACTTTTTTGGCGTGTTCCTTTTTGGTTTCGGTTCTATAAAGTGCACGAACCTGTTTTTTTTCCTGAACAAGTTTAACTAATAAATGTGTGCCTACTAATCCTGTTGCTCCTGTAACTAATATCATGGTATATATTCTACGATACTAAAGTAAACAATTAATGACATTTTTTGATATTGGGTGTTCGATATTCAAAAACTCTTTTTCATTGTATCATTTTACATTATACATTAGTAGTGAGAATTGAGTAATTAGTATTGAGAAAACTTAAATATTCAGTGTTCCTTAGTCATTCCAGTGTAGACTGAAATCCATCACGACGTAATAAGTACCCCTTGGTTCCCAGCCTTCGCTGGGAGGACAGAAAGTTTGTCATTCTCGACTTGATCGGGAATCCATCACGACGCAATAAGTACTCCTTGGTTCCCAGCCTACGCTGGGAGGACAGAAAGTTTGTCATTCTCGACTTGATCAGGAATCCTCACGACACAACTAGAAACTTCATATTCGGTGTTCGGTAGTGGGTGTTCGATATTCAAAACCTCTTTTTTACTTTATAATTTTACATTTATAAATCTTTATTCGGTGTTCCTTAGTCATTCCAGTGTAGACTGAAATCCATCACGACGCAATAAGTACCCCTTGGTTCCCAGCCTGCGCTGGGAGGACAGAATATGGGGTTTTACATTTATAATTTTTCACTTTTATATTTTATATTTCTTCTGATACCAAAACCATGTTGATATTAGGATCAATACCAGCATTGTAAGTACCCAATACCATACAGTAGTCTGCTCAAAATGCATAGGTGCAGTATCGCCTACCAGATAAAACCCTGCCCAATAAAAAGGCGCTGTTCTATTGATGTTGGCAGTTGCCAGATATTGCAGCTTAGCTTGCTGTAGAGCCTTGCCTTTATTCATTCCTGATTTGAGATGCGTGTAAAAATACTTCATCAATTCTGGGGTAGTCTGATCAGAAACCTCCCAACTGGTGAGTAGTAAACTTTTGGTTCCTGCATATTGAAACGCATTGCCCAAACTCATAATCCCTTCTCCTTTGGCAATCTTACCCGTACCCGTATTACAAGCACTAAGCACGGTAAGCTCTGCGGGAATATCTAATGCAAATAACTCATGCCCATACAACAGATTATCCTCTATCGTATCTTTATTTTTGGTAAAATAGAGCTTAGAATATTCAGGACGTTCATTATCTACCTCTCCATGCAATGCCAGGTGTAGTATATTATACTTATTTGCATTGTTTTTAAAATTAGCTTCTATTGCCTGTGATCCAAAATAATACTGTCCGTCTATAATATCAGAAATAGCTCTGATCTCTTTGCGAGTACCTGGCAAGTCTCCACTAGCATCTCTCAAAGAAGCTAACCGCATAGTTGTATTTTCTATAGTTTGTGTACTGTCTGAAAAAGAAAAAGCAAGACACTCCTGTAGAGGTGCTTTCTCTTGCTTATCTCTAAAGGAGGCAAATAACAAGTTGGCAGCATTGGCATAGGTAATGGCGTAATCTCTGAGCAGGTATGGTAACAATGCTGGATTGTTAGAAGTAGCTGCTTTAGACAGTAATAACTCAAAATTAAGATGCCATAATGAACCATCAGGGATGATTATAAGTTGATCTCCTATACACTGATCTATTATTGGGGCTATTAATTGCAGATACAATTCATGGGCCTGTTGCTTAAAAGTAAGGGTGTTTTTTTCGGTGATACTTGCTCTAAAATTTTCGATCTGCTGGGTTAGTTTAGGGGTGGTGAGTTCCTGTACTGCGATACTGTTTTTTGTGATTGCAAAAACATAGGTAATACTATCTGCTGTAAAAAACTCTAGCAAAGTAGTGGTGTCATCTAGTTGCCGCTGAATATCTGATGCAGTAACAATGTTCTTCTTGTATTTGAGCTGATAATATTTAGGATGCTTTTTTTCTAGTATTTGTGTCAAAGAATCCTGCCGTCTATTTACCTCAAAAAGGTGATTCTCATATCTGGTAATTTTTGCCGTATCACTTTCCTCCTTTACCTGTTCTTCTGTAATTTTTGATATATAAAAAGAACGATTGATTCTTAACTCTTTTTCTAACTCTAAAAGATCATTGGGTAATCCTGTAAAGTTTTTAGCATTGGCATCTGCAAGTAATTCTTTGAGGGTATTGGCTTTACTTATTTCTGCATAGTAAAAAGCTTTTTCTAGAGATGCCTGATCTTTGTTTTTGGCATATAGCAATAGCTGTGCAGCAATGGCCTCTTTATAGATATCTTTGGCTATTTTGGCAAAAGCCACCTTATCTTGATAATTGGTTAAACCTTGCCGAATAGTATTGATAATAGTAGTTGCTTTTTGATAGGTACCTATAGCTTTATTGAGATCCTTGGGGTTGTGATGCTTCTGGTAGTGTTGGGTATACGATTTAGCCAGACCTTGTAGGGAGGTTAGTGCAATGCTTTGGTTTGAATACTGCCCTGTATCAAAGGTTGAGCCTTCTGTGCTGTTAGGAGTTCTATTGGCAGTTAGTGCTTTTTGATAATACAGCAAGGCATTTGCATCTTCTTTTTGTAGTGTATATACTCTTGCTATATGAGTATAGGTCTCAGCTATCTTAGGATGATTCGCTTTAAACACCTGCAACCGAATGGCAAGTGCTTTTTGATAATGTTGTAAAGCTATTCTATACGCCCCTTTGTTTCTATACATAGTTGCCAAAGCATGATATGAATTTGCAACATCAGGGTGGGTATCCCCATAAATAGAGATACGCTTTTGCAGCGCTTTATTGATATAGGATTGTGCAGTATCATATTCTTTTTGCAGGGTATATAACTCCCCAATATCATTATAAGAATCTGCAATACCAGAAGGATTATAATCTGATATTTTTACTCGTATGGCTAATCCTTTTTTATAATAAAATAAGGATTGCTTATATGCTCCTTTTAATCGGTAGATGTTTCCAATATTATTATAATTAATAGCCGTGCTATAATGATATTCCCCTCTCTTTTTTAAATTACCATCTAGAGCTTTTTTATAATAAGCTAGTGCTTTATCATATTCTCCTTTGTATTTATAAATAACGCCGATATTATTTAACACTCTTGGCTTCCATTCTTTATATATATTACTATGTACATCAGATGCTTTTTGGTGATACACTAATGCTTTATCATATTCTCCTTTATTGTTATAACATAGACCAATTGAATTTAATGCATTAATCATCGTATGATGCTCCTTGCCATACAAATTCATTGAAATAGATAAATACTTTTCTAAGTAGGGGAGGGCTCTATCATATTCTCCTTTTTTTCTATAAATAACTCCCAACAATCGATTACACAATGCAATATCATAATGATTTTTGTCTAATTCTTTTTCTCTAATAGATAAAGCTGTATTTATATATGTTAACGCCGTATCATATTTTTCTTGCTTTTTATATGTCAATCCTATGTTAAAATACAAATTGCCAATTCCCAGATTATCTTGTTCTAAATGTTGCTTTCTAATCAGTAATGCTTTCTGGTAATAAATTAAAGCCTTATTATATTTTCGTTGCATATGGATTGCATCTCCAATCCTTTCAAAAGATTCTGCAATACTCAAATGATCTTTGGCAAAAAGTTGTTGCCTAATAACCAATGCTTTTTGATGCTTGATTAATGCTTTTTTGTAATCTTTTGTATCTCCATAGTAATAAAAGTGTCCTATATTATGATAAGCATCTGCCTCTTCTTTATTGTTTGTAGGTAAATATTGAGTGCAGATTTGTAGGGCTTTTTTTGCATTACCTAAGGATTTTGGATACTCTTTGTTTCGTCGCTTGCTTTCAGAAATTTTATTATAACAGCTCGCTACTTTAGTCCATATTCTTTTTTTCTGGTAGATGGGGAGTGCTTTTTCAAAATAGGTAATTGCACCTGAATATTTCTTTGCTGTTAACAGGGAGTCTGCTTTTGCAAAATATTGCGAGGCTTGTAGAGTGTCATTTGTAGCTTGTGCATGAATAGCATATTGTAAAAAGAAAAAAAAGATTCCTAAAGTAAGTTTTGATAAAACCAATCGTATTTCTCCCATAAATAATATTGTTATCCCAATAGTTAATAGCAAAGAACGTAAAAATGTTACCTTTTTGTCAATGAAAGGAGTATAAAATTAGGGTATATAGTGTATAGCAGGTAGTAATGAGAATTGAGTAATCTTCATTTGTCATTCCCGACTTGATCGGGAATCCATCACGACGCAATGAGTACTCCTTGGTAGTGAGCCTACGCTGGGAGGACAGAACATGCAGTTTCTCAACAAAAAACTATTATTTATGTCCAATTTTGAGTCAACATGTCTCAAATTTGGGAGGTCTATATAATGTGATGGGCCGATTTTACCTTCCGTTGGGTCTATTTGATGAAAATTTAGACTCAGGAGTCCCAATTTTGGGTCTATATAGTCCAACGATGGGTGTCTAAAGTCCAAAATTGGGTGGTTCTTCTCTAATTTTGAGACCTCAACGTCCAATTTTGGGACTCCTGAGTCTAACGGAACGTCTTTTTGGTCCATCAGAGCGTGTTTTTAATCTAATCGCTATTTCAGGAGAAGACACTTTATAATTTTACATTTATAATTTTGCGGTTTTACATTTAATAAATCAGTAGTGAGAATTGAGTAATGAATAATGAGAAACTTAAACATTCAGTGTTCGGTATTGGGTGTTCGATATTCAAAACTTTTGTGACTTTATCATTTGCACGTATTTCTATCAGATTCATAGCAGGATATTGTTCATATTTTTATCTTTGCTACTCTTAATAGAATTATAGTACCATGACCAAGAATTTTATAGACGAGTTACGCTGGAGAGGTATGTTGCATGATGCAATGCCTGGAACCGAAGAATATCTAATGGAGCAAATGCGATCGGCTTATGTAGGTTTTGATCCTACTGCAGATTCATTGCATATAGGTAATCTTGTGCCTATTATGTTATTGGCACACTATCAAAGAGCAGGGCATAAGCCTTTTGCATTGGTAGGAGGTGCTACAGGTATGATTGGAGACCCTTCTGGAAAATCAGCAGAACGTAATCTGCTTGATGAGAAAACATTGCGTCATAATCAAGAGTCTATAAAAGGGCAACTAAGTAGATTTTTGGATTTTGATAGCGATGCTCCAAATTCGGCAGTATTGGTGAATAACTATGATTGGATGAAGGAGTTTTCATTTCTAGGATTTATCAGAGATGTAGGTAAGCATATTACCGTAAATTATATGATGGCCAAAGATTCTGTAAAAAACAGAATATCGTCTGAATCATCAGAAGGAATGTCGTTTACAGAGTTTACTTATCAATTGGTGCAAGGGTATGACTTTTTACATTTATACAGAGAGCATACATGTACTTTGCAAATGGGTGGTAGCGACCAGTGGGGTAATATTACGACTGGTACTGAGTTGATAAGGAGGGTTTCTGGAGGAAAAGGATATGCGCTTACTTGCCCATTGATTACTAAATCAGATGGATCAAAGTTTGGTAAGTCTGAAGGTGGAAATGTATGGTTGGATGCAAAGAGAACTTCGCCTTATAAATTCTATCAATATTGGTTAAATACAAGTGATGAGGATGCAGAAAAGTATATTAAGATTTTTACTTTTTTGACTGAACAAGAAATAGAGACTTTGGTAGCGACTCATAAAGAGGCTCCACACCAACGAGCACTACAGAAAAAACTAGCAGATGAGGTGACTGTAATTGTACATTCTCAAGAAGATTTGGATAATGCAATTAAAGCATCTGCAATTTTATTTGGTAAATCTACTTCTGCAGATCTTAAAGATTTAGACGAAGCTACATTTTTGGATGTATTTGATGGAGTGCCACAAGCTGAAATAGAAAAAAGTACAATTGTAGAAGGGCTTGATATTATTGGTGCATTAGCAGAAAAAACAGGCTTTCTAAAATCTAATGGAGAAGCCAGACGAGCGCTAAAAGAAAATTCTATTTCTGTAAATAAAGAGAAAGTTACCGATGGGTATTCTATATCAGAAAATGATTTGATTAATGGTAAGTTTGTTTTATTGCAACGAGGTAAGAAAAATTATTTTGTGATCAGAGTAGTTTGAGGATAACTACTGCAAATACGTATAGTTGAGTGCTAAAAAAAGGTTCTGAAAAGCACAGTGTAAAGTGTTGTTTTTGAGAATAATACGTTTTTAGTGTGTGATTTTGTAAAATAAATTAAGTATGTATAGTTTTGATACTACTATCTTTAGTCTAATCGAAAGCAAATGGAATAGTGTTTGTTACTCGAAAGATTAAACAACTATAAAGAGATTATGAGATCACGAATATTACTTTTGATATTACTGGTATTACCTTTTATGATGCTGGCTCAAGAAACGAATGAGGATGCAATAAGTGCAATAGGCCAAAATAGTACGTTGGTTTCTCAATTTGCACAATTAGCACCTATGGGGATTAATCCTTATATCACTGTTTTTTTGACTTCTGTTTTATCCAAATTTGGAATTCATAACGAGTATGTAGCCACCAATCCTTTTTTTGATAATTGGTTTGTTATCGTGTTATTTGGAGTTCTCTTTTTGTTTACGGCACTGGTAGGAACGGTGGTAAAAACAAACAAAGCTACAGCGACCATTGGGCTGGTTGATGATTACCTGTCTAATCATGCGGCATTGCTTATAAATGCCATAATTATACTTGTACCTACATTTTTATCAAATGATCCCGCACATAGTGAGATTGTATATCAAGCAGGTTTTTTGTCTGTAAGCTTTAAGACTATGTTGGTACTGGTTGTGTCAATGTACTTTCTTGTTATTGTGATGACAGTGCGATTCTTTTTAGACATATTGATATTCTTATCGCCAATACCTTTGGTTGATTCTTTTTTAGAAATTGCAAAAATGGGGGTCACGATATTGTTTGTAATTATTAGTATTGTGAGTCCAACGGTATCGGTTGTTATATCGGGTATTATGTTTTTGATTGCCCTTTTGTTATACCGTAGGTCTGTTCGATTGGTAACCAGAACAAAATATTTATTTGTATACCCAATACTTAATCTTTTTAGAAAAAAAGAGAAGATAATAACAAATGGAGATGGTGTGTTATCGGTATTAGTCTACACTAAAGTAAAAACGAAGAAATTCAAAAAAGGAAAAATTGTTCGATTAGAGGAACGAGATGATAAAATCTTTCTTGTAAAGAATAGATTTCTTATGACGAAAGTAGAAGAGGAAATCAATGTTGAGAATAGCTTTTTATTGCAGAATGGATTGAGTATACTTCTTACAAACGAATCAGGAGATGTAGCGTTGCTGTTTAATAGATCATATCATAAATATATTGATGATATCGCACAGGTTTTGGGTGTAGAAATACGAGAAAAAGAAACTTTTGGGGAGCAATTAAACAAGGGAGTATTCTCAAAAATAAAGAATATGTTCAGTAAAGATGATATTGCAGAACTAGAATTGCTTAAAGAATAATAGCTCCTCTCCTCTGTAAAAGAAGAGAGGATATACTCATTATATTGCTATATGTAAGGTTTCATTTCTTGTTTACGCTTTTTTAGCTGTACTTCAAGATCACTTAATGTTTCTTTGACAGCCATTTCAAAGTTCTTTTCGTTTGAGGTAGCATGTATTTTTGGACCTGGTAAACTTAGTTCTATGTTGCAAATCTTTCCTTTTCCTGTAGGGTCATTTTCTTTTTTGAAGAACACATCTGATTTGATAATCCAGTCGTATTTTTTGTATAATTTGTCAAGTTTTTCTTGCACGTACTCTTCCATAGTCTCACTGGTTGGCATTTGTACAAATTGAATATTGATTTTCATATGCTTATTTTTTTATTCCAGAAATGTAAGTATACGCTATTATAAAGCGTCTTATTGATGTAATTATCTGGTTTGATTTCTATATCAAAAATAAGAGCTATAGAGGATTTTGCATATGATAAATATCATATTGAGAACTAGTTTTTTTGCAGAAAACAATATCAAATATTTTAGGAGCTAATATAGGTATGAATGAAAAGCAAAAGACTGTCTAAATAATTATTTAGACAGTCTTTTTGTTATGAGTGTATTGTGTTACTCTTTAGTACCAATCTTTCACGTTGTATTTTACGTTATTGGGTTGGTTTTTACCATATGCTACCCCTACATCTCTGGCAGCTCGTATGGCTGTTTTGTTAAGATCAAGTACTTTTAACTGGTAATTCCAGTCTCTATCACTTAGGTTTTTTACACGAGTAGCTATTTTTGTATATAATGATTTCACCTGTCCGTAGCAAGCTCCTTGAGGCTCTACAGTTGATAAAATAGCTCCTGCTTCATTTGCAGCATTTATGTCTTGGTTAGCTGTCCATATAGCAGATGCTTCTGCTAGTTTTTGTTTACAATCTCTATCAATACTCTTTTTATAAAGTGATGCTATTTTTGATTTTATTTTATTAAAACAAGTACTAGATTCAGGAACATTTGTTAGTACAGCAAGAGCTTGTTTAAATTGATTTTGCGCTTCGAGTGCAGTTGCTTTTTTGAGTACCTGATTACAGTTCTTGTTGTAGTATTCTATAATTTTTTGTTTTCCTTTCTCAACGAATTCTATAATTTCAGGGTTTTTAGGGTTCAATCTTTTTATAGCAGATATGTATGCCTTGTTTTCATTGGTGCCTACTCCTTTTAATTCTATAGATTGACTGGCAAATAAATTTCCTGAAATCCCATCTCCAATATACAAAGTAACATTAAGATTTAATGCTGTTTTTGGAGGGGCAGTTGCTGTAATGTCCTTACTCAAAACACTAATGTTTGGAGCTAGAATAAATCTAGCATTATAAACATTATCACTTATTCCGTTTTTGGTAATAACTTGTGTTAATCTATTGACTAGCATATTTCTTGCGGAAGAAGGTATGCCTTCTACTTGTCTGGGAACATAAGCAGCTAGTGAGATTCCGTCATTGGTCTTTTTTTGTTGAGCTACCAAAGTAGTTCCAACCAAAAGCAATGCTATATATAGTAATTTTTTCATGATGAATATGGTTTTATTTTCCTCCTAATATTATAGTTGCTCTACCCAGTCCTTTCATAACAAGTTTGTTGGGTATGGAATAGGGTTCACTTTTTAGTTTTTTGCTAAGTCCTTTTACAAATCTTCTAGCGTCTATTGCTCTTCCTTTATCATTGAATAGAGGGATTCTTACTTGTTCGAATAGAGCCATATCTTCTGTCATATCGGTAGTGTTAAACCTTCCTTTAACAGTGTTTTCTGCTAACCAGTCCTCGATAACAACTCCTAGTTCTTCATCTCCGTATTCTGTTTCAAGATCACCATCCCAATCATCCCATTTTTGGATTCTTACAATGATTTCACGGCCATTTTGAAACATATCATCAAAATGAGTTTGTAGCGAACCAGTAAAGTTATCCATATGAGATAATACTGCTTCTGATAATAGTACGGGTACCTCTGCAGAAAAAGAAGGTGCTCCTGTTCCAGTTGCAGTTGCAACTTGTTTATCGGTATATGCATCCAGTCCCTGGAGGTTAAATGTGATTGATTTTTTTGGACCAGTTCTGTTAATTGTCCAAGTAAGTTGCATGATTATATCTGCTTTAGCAACTTTTTTAAGGGCATCAATTGGACTTTCGCTTACTCCACTTCCTGTATCTTTTGAAGCACGCATATTATCTTCGGCGGCATTAGACTCTAGAGTTTTTATAGCAGATTCCATATTCTTTAAAGGGAAGCCTCTATCTGCCATTATTCCGTTTATTTGACTGATTACCTGAAGTACTTCTGCGTTTTCTTGAAAAGCTCTTTTGTAATCAGGAACTTTTACAATGGTTCCTTGGTTATTATAAGCTAACATATATCCGTTCTGGTTACACCAGACATCGCTGGGAACAACCATAAGTGTTGGTTTTTTTGCTTGACCAAAACCAAATGAGATGGTCAGTAAAAAGACTCCGATAAGTAGTGTTATATTTTTTTTCATTAGTTTTTTTGTTTTTACGTTTAAAACCCTGCGTTTAATGCTTTGACAATCCCTTCCGATTCCAGCTTTTTTCTTAATTGATCGGTTGCTACATTGACAACCACTCCTATTTTGTATTCTTTTTTACTTACTTTTAGCCTATCCCCAGGAGCAATATTGCCGTCTGTTGCTGTTGTAACATATTTCATAAATTCTCCTTTGTCACTAAAAAAAGTTTCAAAAAAAGCTACATGTTCATTTTCTATTCCTGGTCTGTTTGCCAAAGGTTTAAAAGAAGTACAGCCACTTTCTCCTCCTGCATATCCCTTAAAAACGATACCATGTACTGCATTTTTCATTGCCTGTGCGATAGCGAATTTTGGACTTTTTGAATAGGACCATACTTTTACAAGTTTAGAGCCTTGTTTTGCAATGCCTTTGCATTCGATATCATATCGCCACGCTTTTGTATCCTTATTGGCTTGTTTTTTTCTTCTCTGTGCGGTAGCATTGATACTAAAGCCTAATAGTAATATTAGAATCAGGCTTGTTTTTATGATGACTTTATTCATGTTTTAAAATTTGATTTTTTTAGTTAGTTTATTTGTCGGATTAGCATTCCAGCGTAGAAGTTTTTACCTCCTTTGAATAGTGTATATTCTTTAACTTCTTCAGAAGGTTCTTGTTCTTCTCCAGCCATAAATCGGTTATCCCAGATTTGTTTTTTGGTTACTTTAATAACTCCTTTTCTTTTATAAAAAGTTTTTCCGTTTTTGTCAATTGTTTGCTCGAGCACTTCGTATTTATCTCCTCCCTCTAGTCCTTCTTTTAATCCAATTTTTGCAGATAGAGGATCTCCGCTCAATAGCGGAGTTTTGGTTCTGAATACTTCATATTTTCTTTGCAATTTTGCAATGACAGCATCTACAGCTTTTACTGTTGCTACGGCAACCAATTCTTCTTCACTTTTTTTGGTAAAGGATGTGGCTTGTAAATCAGCCCATGCTACTTCTGTTCCTACCAATTCTACTTTGAAAATGTCAGATCCTTCAAATGCTTTCTTTTTAGTGTCATCAAGATTAGCATCGTCGATCCAATAGTCATTATAAAAGATCGCTGCCATTTCTTCGTTCCAGACTAATTTGTATAGGTATGAGGTTGTTTTGATTACATAACCTTTTCCAGCAACATCAAGAGCTTTGTTGGCTAATGATCCTCCTAAACCTGCTTTTCCTGTTAAGCTCGAGGCAAATGCCAGACCTTTTTTTGCTTTTTGAGCAACTTCCTCTTTACTGATGTATTTGAAGTCATTGACAATTACAAAAGTGTTTTTTATAAGTTCTTCTCCTGCATCAGCTAATAGTGCTAATCCACGTTCACTGTTATTTGCTATTTTTACATCTAATTCGGTAGCATTATAGGAACCTCTTTCTGAAATTAGATTCATGTTAAAGCCGCCTAGTTGACTTCTGTTGAACCATTTTGCAACTACTGCCTTGGCAATCTTATTGGTAGAGAAATACGTTTCGATAGCAGTTTTTTGAGCTTCTATTATTTCTTCTTTTGATAATGATTCATCATATACTTTGGCAATTGCTCTGAAATCAATATTGTGATTATTAAATTTTTCTGGAATTGGAGCGGTTGTAAATGCTTCTTGAATGACATCTCCATATTTTCTTTCCTCATCTGTTACCATTAGTGTAAACAAAGAGCTCCTTCTATAGACTGCATCAGTTGTTTTATTCTGACCATAACTATTAAATGTACTTATGGTTATTAGTAAGCATAGTATTATTCTCTTCATAGGTTAATTGGTTTAAAATTGATAACTTAGTTTTACTGCAAAGACAGTGTGTAGGGCTACACTATAAAATCACAGGTGTAATTTAAGATCTTGGTAAACAAGATTTTATTTGTTTTTTGGAATGATTTTCAAGAAATAGTTAATTATCTTTTTTATATATTGGCAATTGCAACAAGGTGTGTATTGCTGATAAAAAGTACTTTATGATGAATTACAATGCAATATGTTCCCTTATTCATATCTTATTGTATTACATTTTTATTCTTTGCTAAGAAAATAGATTTTATAGTCTTTCTGAGTTGTAATAAATTGATAGTTAGTGTTTAATTTCATTTTCCCTTTTTAATAATGCATTTTTTTTTGTTTAGTTATCTGTAATTAATTCAATCATATGAAAATGACAGTAGCTAAATCACGGTAAAAGTAAGTTCATCAAAAAAAAGAAAAGTTCTGAATCTTTAACTTGTTGATGATTCAGGACATGTTTTTTGCTTTTGAAAAGGAAGAGTTGTTTTATCTCGTTAAATCTATTATAGTTTAAAATTATTTCAAAATAACCATAACAGGGGTATGCTTGATACCCAATCAATTTAATTTCATAGGCACGATTTCAAAGTTAAAATGATATAGCTATAGTGGTGCTACATTGAATTCAGTGAAACATTATGTTTTATCGCATTTTCAACCCTCATAAGGAGGTTTTAATGTATAAAGTGGGTTTGTTATATGGTAATATCTGTAATTATAAAGAGATACTGCTTAAGTAAGAATATTTATATTTACTAAAAACTAAGTTATATGTTGTCTTCTCAATTTCGTTTGGATCGTGCTTATAAGAAAGCAAAAGTAATTCCGTTTGATGATGATTCGAAGTTTATCTTATTTAGTGATTGTCATAGAGGAGATAATAGTTTTGCAGATGAGTTTGCAAATAATAGGAATATATATTTTCATGCGATGCGTTATTATCTCAATGAGGGGTTTACATATTGCGAATTGGGAGATGGGGATGAACTTTGGGAAAACTTGAAATTTGAAACTATTTTACGTACTCATAAAAATGTATATGAGTTATTGCAGATGTTTTATGCTGATAATAGGTTAGAAATGATTTGGGGAAATCATGATATGGTGTATCGTGATCCAAAGCATGTGAAAAAAAACCTAAGTTCTTATTTTGATCATAAGACAGATCAGGAAGTGCCGTTGTTTCCAGGGATAAAGTATAATGAGGCTATTGTGTTACAACATAAAAATACAGAACAAGAAGTCTTTATGTTGCATGGTCATCAGGCAGATTTCATGAATTATACAGGGTGGAAGATAAACAGATTTCTGGTTCGGGTTTTATGGAAACCGTTGCAGGTGATTGGGATTTCTGATCCCACTAGTCCTGCAAAGAATTATAAAGAAACGATACGTATAGAGCGCAGGATTAAGAAATGGATTGCAAATAACAACAACCTTTTGACTATTATAGGTCATACCCATAGACCTAGGTTTCCTGAGGCAGGAGAACTAGCACTATTTAATGACGGGAGTTGCGTGCATCCTCGATCTATTACAGGAATAGAAATAGAAAATGGCAGTATTACTCTTATCAAATGGCAGATTGCTACTACCGATGATGGTATTCTTAAAATTATTAGAGTTCCTCTAGAAGGACCTCAAAACCTTAGTGATTTTATTACAGAGTAGTGTTATTCTATATTAACTACTTCTTCTATTTGCGGGGCATATTTCTTGATCGTCATTTCTACTCCGGATTTAAGGGTCATTTGGTTTACACTACACCCTACGCAAGCGCCTTCTAGCTGTACGTTAACTTTTTTGCCATCCTCAATAGAAATTAAAGAAATATTTCCTCCATCACTTTCCAAAAAAGGTCTAATTTCATCTAGTGCCTTTTCAACATTAATTCTTAATTCTTCAGAAGTCATTTTCTATTTTTTTACGACAGAACATCCTGCCATGGTTGTTATTTTTATTGCTTCAGTTGGTGGTAAGCTTGTATTTCTATTTACTACTTCCTGAACCACGTTTTTTGTTAATTGGTCAAAAGCTTTTTCTATTGGGGTTCCCGTTTGTAATGCTGCGGGTCTTCCTGCATCTCCAGCCTCACGTATACTTTGTACTAGAGGAATTTCTCCTAAAAACGGAACATCAAGATCTTCAGCTAGATATTTAGCACCCTCTTTACCAAAGATATAATATTTATTGTTAGGAAGCTCTTCTGGTGTAAAATATGCCATATTTTCTATAATTCCTAATACAGGAACGTTAATACTCTCCTGTTGGAACATGGCTACTCCTTTTCTGGCATCTGCAAGAGCAACATTTTGAGGGGTACTTACTACTACTGCTCCCGTGATTGGTAGCGATTGCATAATGGATAGGTGAATATCTCCTGTACCAGGAGGTAAGTCGATCAACATAAAGTCTATCTCTCCCCATGCGGCATCAAATATCAATTGATTTAATGCTTTTGCAGCCATTGGCCCTCTCCAAACTACAGCTTGATTAGGTTGTGTAAAAAAACCAATAGATAAAATCTTTACGCCATAGTTTTCTATAGGCTTCATTTTTGATTTACCATCTTCTTTGATAGAAAGAGGGCGTTCTCTTTCTACATCAAACATAATAGGTGTTGATGGCCCATAGACATCTGCATCTAATATTCCTACCTTGAATCCCATTTTGGCTAGGGTTACGGCTAGGTTAGAGGTTACGGTAGATTTACCTACACCTCCTTTACCAGATGCTACTGCTATGATATTGGTTATCCCAGGAATGGGTTTTCCTTTGATCTCAACTTTTTCAGGTGTTGCAGCTGGAGCTTCAACTTTGATATTGACAGTTATTTTAGCTTTTTCATATACTTTTTCATGTATCACCTTCATTACATCTACTTCTGCACGTTTGCGAATATGTAAAGCAGGGGTTGCTAATACCAAATCAACAACAACTTCATCACCAAAAGTGATTATATTTTTGACAGCACCACTTTCTACCATATTTTTGCCTTCACCGGCTACAGTAATTGTTTCTAGTGCTTTTAGAATATCTGATTTCTCTAACTTCATAGGGTAGTATTTCTTTTTCTGACTAATCCACCAATCTGGATGCAAAGATAACTCGAAAAGTTAAGATTATAAAGCTTGTAAATTGAAATGATCTATAATGTTATTGTTGTTTCTGATATAATGATTTTTGTAAATTCTTGAAAAATCAAGAAATAACTAGGGACATGTATTTGTAAAGAGAAGATAGTGTATGCTAGTTTCTTATAATTCTTGCATAGGATCCCAGAATATTTTTTTGAAATCTATAATTTGATTATCGATTACCTTAATTCCTTCATTTTCTAGCAATTGTTGCATGAGGTTTGTTCCTTGAAAATGATGCTTACCAGTTAGTATTCCTTTTCTATTTACTACTCGGTGTGCAGGCACATCTTCTTGTTTTCCGCTTGAATTCATTGCCCATCCTACCATTCTTGCACTGCGAGCTGCCCCGAGATATTTTGCAATTGCTCCGTAAGAGGTTACTCTTCCGTAAGGGATAAGCTTGGCAACTTGGTATACCCGATCAAAAAAATTATCAGATTCTGGTGAATTGGTAGTATCATCTTTTTTGATCGTCATACGTATATGATTCTTATGAGTGTTATAATGACTAAAATCAACATTAATATAGCCATAAAATAATTGGAATATTTGGTAATAGATGCTGTTTTCTTCTCGATTTTGAGAAAAGAAAATACATAAAAATAAAGCGTAACAAAGGTTCCTGTTCCTGCTGCGATGATAAATACAATGATTTTTATGGCATCGTATTCTATCTTGCCACTTACACTCATTCCTGCAGCAATAGCACAAAAATAGGGGATGGGTAATACGTTGATTACAGAAACCATAACACCTTTAAAAAAACTTCTGGTGCTGTTGTGTTTATGAACCTTGATTTTGGCATTTTTTTGTTTTGCTTTTGCAAAAAAATAGATGGCCATAAAGAAAAAAATCACAGCTCCTGTGCGAAGCAAAATGTTTCTGATATAAGGGTTGAAAAATATATACTTAGCGAGTAAGATGGCTACAAGCGCTTGAAATAGCACTACTATTGATGCGCCTATGGCTACTAGAACTCCATTTTTTTTTCCTTTTTCAAGACATGTTCTGGCAACAGTCATATTTACCAATCCAGGAGGGATTACCCCGATTAGTGATGCAAAAAATGTGATTAAAAATAGTTTGGTAACTTCCAAAATTACAGCAAATTACATGATCCTAAACTGGATGTAAGTTATAGGTTTATTTTCTTCTAGATATTGTTTTTCATAAAAAGTTTGAATTGCTGTTACAATTGCGGGAGCTCCCTCATTATGATACACATTGTGATTTGCATAGAGGATGTCATGTCCCTCACCTTGTAATAGACCTAGAGTGTATCCATGCATGAATTCACTATCTGTTTTTAGATGTACAATTCCATCGGGTTTTAATACTGCCTTATATCGCTGTAAAAAATCGGGATTAGTTAATCTGTGTTTGGTGCGTTTGTATTTTATCTGTGGATCAGGAAATGTAATCCAAATTTCATCAATTTCTTCTTTTTCAAAAATATGATCTATAAGTTCAATTTGAGTTCTGATAAAACCAACATTGCCCATTTCGTTTTCGATAGCAGTTTTGGCTCCACGCCAAAAACGAGCTCCTTTTATATCGATCCCAATAAAATTTTTATCTGGGTATTGTTCTGCTAATCCAACAGTGTATTCTCCTTTTCCGCATCCTAATTCAAGAACAATTGGGTTTTGGTTTTTAAAAAAATTCTCATTCCATTTTCCTTTATACCCCAACGTGTTGTTAAGAACCTCTTCTCTCGTAGGTTCTACTACGTTATGAAAGGTTTTGTTCTCGTTGAACCGTTTTAATTTATTCTTACTTCCCACTGATTTTCTTATTTCTTTTATTTTTTTTAATGTAACACCAATTGCGTAAGGGATAGGAACAAGCTACCATGTAGCGTGTATAGCCCGACCACACTGCCTAAGCAGTGGGGGTACGCCCATAACTTACCGTATACTTTTTGAATATCTGGCACATGCATATAAACGCGTATGATATAAAAAGGGTATTGAGTTTCACTAAAGATAATTTTTTGGTAAAATTAAGGAAATATCTGCATAAGGAAATAGGATTACTTTTATTATTGATAGTCAATTTTATAATCGTTGTAATCATTTAAAAACTAGAATGTTTTGAGTAAGAAAGTACTTGTAGCTCCTCTTAATTGGGGATTAGGTCATGCAACGCGATGTATACCTATTATCAATGCATTAATAAAAGAAGGGATTGAACCAGTTATTGCTTCTGATGGTGTTGCTTTATCATTATTAAAAAAGGAGTTTCCTGCATTGCAAACGAGGTCTCTGCCTTCTTATAATATTGAGTATTCTAAAAAAGCCAGTAATTTTAAATTAAAAATGCTTTTGAATAGCCCAAAGATTGCTCATGCGATACGTGCAGAAAAAAGGGTGATTAAAAAGGTGATGGAGGGAGATAATTTTTGTGGTATTATCTCTGATAATAGAATGGGGGTACACCATAAGAGTGTTCCCTCTGTGTTTATTACACATCAACTTACAGTACTTAGCGGTAAAACTACTTCTATCAGTACCAAATTGCATAATAAATATATCAAGAAATTTGATGTTTGTTGGGTGCCTGATATGGCAGATGATCCTAATTTGAGTGGAGCATTGGGGCATCCTAAAAGAAATAGTATTCCTGTTACATATTTAGGGCCATTAAGTAGATTTGAGCATCAGATTATGCCCAAAAAATATGATATTATGGTACTCCTCTCTGGGCCAGAACCCCAACGAACTTTATTAGAAGAAAAGCTGTTTCAGGAATTTGAACAAAGTGATAAAAGAATTGTCTTTGTACGGGGTCTTATTGAAGAGACGCAGCAGACATATGTAAAAAATAATATTATCATTCATAATTATCTTACAGGCAAAGACCTAGAGGATACAATCAATAGTAGTAATCTGATCATTTCAAGGTCTGGATATACGACGGTTATGGATCTTGCCAAATTAAAGAAGAAGGCATTCTTTATTCCTACTCCAGGGCAGTTTGAGCAGGAGTATCTAGCCAATCGTCTGACTGTAAACAAACTAGTACCTAGTTGTAATCAGAATGAATTTACGTTAAAAAAACTAAGAGATATGAATATGTATAGGGGGTTAAGTAGTTTTAGTACCGACATCGACTATAGGGAACTTTTTCACTTTTTCCAGGGTAAATGAAAATTCGCTTCCTACCCGATAATCACTCTCTACATAGATACGCTCATGGTGTGCCTCGATAATATGTTTTACGATAGCCAATCCAAGCCCTGATCCGCCTTCTTTGCGAGAACCACTTTTGTCTACTCGATAAAAACGTTCAAACAAACGAGGTATATGAGCTTGCGCAATCCCTTCTCCGTTATCAGTTATTCTTATGATTGTTTTATTACGGATCAAATCTTCGATACTCACTTCTGTTGTACCATCTTCTTTACCGTATTTAATAGAATTTACAATAAGATTAGATATAACTTGTTGTATTCGTTCTTTATCAGCATGTACTAGGATAGGTTCTTCATAATTCATATCAAAGGTAAGCGCAATGTTCTTTTTTGAAGCTTTCATTTCATACAAGTCAAATACACTTTGTACCAATTCTACAATGTCAAAATTACTATAATTGAGATTAAGATCACCAACTTCTAATTTGGTGATCATATCCAGATCATTTACAATATAGATTAAGCGTTCTACTCCTTTGTTGGCACGGTTTAAGTATTTATCAAGAATGACAGGGTCATTCATTGCGCCGTCTAGTAAGGTAAGAACATATCCTTGTACCGTAAATAGAGGGGTTTTTAGCTCATGAGAAACATTACCCATAAACTCTTTACGATAAGCTTCTTTGATTTTTAAGCTTTCGATTTCTGTTTTTCGTTGCTTGGCAAATTTTTCAACCTCTTTGATTAGGGTTTTCATATCTGTAGTAACAGGGCTATCTTCTATAGCATCTGCTTCAAGCATTTCTATATCATCATATATTTTGCGCACTCTACGATAGATAAATTTTTCGACCCTATATTGAATAACAAAAAAGGAAATCAGATAGCAGGCGATTATAAGTCCTGTTATAATGAATGGATTGAATAGTGATTGGGTATAAAAAAAAACGCTCAGTACGAGCGTTAATAATATGGTTATATATAAGGACGAAAGGTATGCGAACTTATATGACTTTTTGAAATTTTCTGCCATTAAACAACAAACTTATATCCTACTCCTTTGATGGTTTTGAAACTATCATCACCAATTTTTTCTCTCAGTTTTCTAATATGTACATCTATAGTTCTGCCTCCTACGATGACTTCATTACCCCAAACTTTATCAAGAATATCTTCTCGTTTAAATACTTTGCCTGGTTTGGATGCCAATAAAGATAATAATTCAAACTCTTTTCTTGGTAATACAATCTCTTTTTTGTCTTTGATGATCTTGTATTCATCACGATTGATTACCAAATCACCTATTTTGACAACATTGTCAGAGTTTTCTTCTTCTTTGAGTCGTCGTAGTAATGCTTTTACTTTGCTTACCAGAACTTTGGGGCGAATAGGTTTTGTGATATAATCATCAGCACCAGCATCAAAACCAGCAACTTGAGAATAGTCTTCCCCGCGAGCGGTAAGAAATGTAATGATTGTATTTTTTAAATCAGGAATTTTACGAATATGCTCACAAGCTTCTATACCATCCATCTCTGGCATCATAACATCCAGAATAATCAAATGTGGTTTTTTCTTTTTGGCAAGTTTTACAGCTTCGATCCCGTTTTCTGCAGTAATCACACTATAACCTTCTGCATTAAGGTTGTACCCGACTATTTCTAAAATATCAGGCTCATCATCTACTAATAGTATCGTAATTTCTTTTTTATTCATTATTATATGACATTACATAGGATAAATATACTACTTAATATATAGTATGCATATTTATATATGCTTGGTAACAATAAGCTAACATTCGAATAGTGAGTAGATAACATTTTCTTAATGTAGCAACAATTTCAAAGTTAAATAGGTGTGTTTTTTTACTTGGAGTGTGTGTATTTGAAATGATATTGGGAGTAAAAAAGTGTAAACCACTTCAAAAATAAAAAAGCTAAATAGTACTTCACTATTTAGCTTTTTTATTACCTATTGTTGGGCTAAATTATTATTTATGATCTCTATAGGTTTCTAATAGATTCATTGTAGCTGTAATAAGGTCTTTGGTCTCTAATAATAATCCAAAGTATAAGGTTGTGTTTTTAGGACTGCTTTCTTCAGTTCTGGTTCTGGCAACCTGTTTGTCAATTTTTTTATTTACCTTATTAAAAAGCTCTTGTTTTTCGTTAATAATTTTATCAATGCTCTCAAATTCTCTATCGCTAAATGCTTTTTTTATTTGCCCAAAAAACTCTTTCAATTGTTCTTCGATTTCTTTTAGATCTTTGATCTGATTAAATCTCAGTTTTTTGTGGTTATTATTTACATGTTTATGACTTGCTTTGGTGATATACTCCAAAGATTGAGACATATCTTGTAAGTATCCTAGAATATTGATGTAAAAATTACTGGCTCCTACACTAGATTCATCTAAATTTTTGATAAAATAGAAAATATTATCTCTTAGCTCTTCGACTTCTTCATCTAATTTAGCAATTCCTTTTTTACTTTTCTTTAGGGCAATTAGATCATATTTTACAAGGCTATCGATTGTGCTCATGTAGATCTTATTACCTCTATTTACAAAGGATTTGATGTTATCAGCACTTTCTTCTATTACTCCTTGTACAGAACTACTTTCTGAGCTTTTAAGGCTGTCTTCTGCTTTTTCTGCTTTTACTCTTTTTCTGTAATTGATAGTGTTTCTTGCGAGCAATAATACGGCTACAAGTAGAAGTACAGCAATCATTACAGAACCACCAAGGTTAATAAGAAATGCTACTATGGCAGCAGCAATAAATGCGCTTATGGCAGTAAAAAACCATCCTCCTATTACATTTAGCACTCCAGCTACACGATATACAGCACTCTCTGTTCCCCATGCTCTATCTGATAAAGAGGTTCCCATAGCTACCATAAATGTTACATAAGTGGTAGAAAGAGGTAATCCCATAGAAGTTGCAATAGAAATCAAAACTCCAGCTACAACAAGGTTTACAGCTGCTCTTACCATATCAAAAGCAGGTAATTGATACGTCTTGTCTTTTGGTAAATCAATAACGGGTTTTGCAAGTTGTTTTTCTATAAAATCTTTGGCAGGTTTTGGTGTTATTGCAGTTAAACCTTGAGAAATTAATACAGTAGTTCTTACAATACCTCTGGATAAGAAGTTAGGTTTAAAACGTTCTTTAGATTCTCCTTCTCTAGAAAGGTTGATTTCTGTTTCTGCAACGTATCGTGCCTTTTTAGAGAACCATAGCGTGAGTACCATAATTAGCCCTGCTGCAAGCAAAAGGAAAAATTCTGTTTCTTGTTTACTTGCCAGTCCTGTCATCAAGAATTCATCTGCTGATTTGTCAGATTGTAGCCATAATTGGTATCCTTCCCAACCTGCGATAGGCACACCAATAAAGTTTACTAGATCATTACCAGAGAAAGCAAGTGCCAATCCAAATGTACCAACAATGATGATAAGCTTATAAATATTTATCTTAAAGAATTTAATAAGAATAAATGATAATATAGACCAGAAGACAAAACCGATGGCTACAATTTGTAAAACAAAAGTTTCCAAGAGTCCTCGTAAGGTCATTTTGATAGTACCTGCTCCAGCATCTATTTTAAATAAATCTTTTTTTGCTTTTGCAAGTTCTTTGATGCTTTCATAGGTGCTTCCAAAATAATTATTGGCCCAATCTAATAACCCTTCGGTTCCACCATTATATACAATATCTACTACTGCTTTTGCATAGGCTGTTCCTTTGATCCCTTTCATAAAAATGAAATACAATAATGCAGTAAGGGCAACTCCACCAAAGAGAGCACCTACCCATTTTGCTTTCTTTTCAAAATTGTAAGAAAGTAATAAACGTGTAATAAATTGAACTAGGGCACCAACAGAAAAGGCAATGACAACAGATTGTAAAATACCTTTTATAATTTTGGTTGCTGTTTTTGTATTGATATAATTATCTAAATCAGCAAAGCTTTGACCTTGATCTGCAATTTTGATTAAGGCTACACATACCGCTGCTCCTAAAAGGTTAAACACAATAGAAACTGTGGTTGAGGTAGGCATTCCTAGGGTATTGAAAAAGTCGAGCAGGAGTATATCGGTAATCATAACTGCCATAAAGATGATCATGATCTCATCAAAATAGAATTCTCCAGGGTTGAATATTCCTTTTCGAGCAACCTCCATAAGTCCACTAGAAAAAATAGCTCCTGCGGCAATACCCACACTGGCAACAATCATAATTGTTCTAAAAGATACTGCTTTAGAGCCTATAGCCGAGTTTAGGAAGTTGACTGCGTCATTACTAACTCCTACAATAAGGTCTGCAATTGCAAGAATTGCAAGTGCCACAACCATCAATAAGTAAATGTTATCCATTCTTTTTTATTTAAAGTGCAAATATTATAATCAATTCCCAGCCCAATGTTAAGAAATTGTTATGTATTGTCTTGTTGGTTATAAATGTATGTCAAATTGTAGTCTGTACATTAACCCACTACCATTACCATTTTCTGTAGTATAGCTTATATCTGATTGTACTTTTAGATTGTGTCCAGCAACATATTTTGAGATTCCTAAGGTATATTGCTCTTCGAGGGCTTTTCCAACAACAGCATCATAGTTAAGGTTTGTATATCTTCCTGCAACCTCCCAATTGTTTTTAAACAAATATCCAGCTTGTAGATTGAGTGCGTTACCTACTTGAACAATAGCTCCTGTTGGGGTACCATCTTCTTCAACAGCAATTGCATCACCAGCATCTCTGTCTGCAAATTCACCCATAAAGGAAAATCCTTTGTATTTTAATACCGCATCAACAAATAGGGTAGTAATATTGGTTTCATAAAACCCTGTATTTGTTATCATATAGTCTCCTTGGTTACTTCTGTTTTTAACTGCATTAGCATTAAAATCATAGGTAGCGGCAAGCATTAATTTGGGTGTCTGCTCTCTTTTTAGGTCAGCACCTTTATATTCTCCTTTACTTTTAAACGTACCAAAAGGTAATAATTCAAGCCTTCCTGTATATTGATGTCCACCTAAGTTTCCAGTAGTTATATTTCGCCCTTCTCCTTGAGAAACAGCAACTATTTCTCGTACAAGAAACTTATTAGAAAGGTTAAAATGATGTCGTAATTGTACACCAAGATCACGATCGATATTAAATCTACTGTTTAATCTTGACCGATCTACCAGTTGCATATTGGCAGAAGAAATAACACGCTCTACATTACCAGGCAATTTTGTCTGTCCTGCCCATAAGGTAAAGTTTTTATAGAAGTTCCATTTTATAACTGCGTCAAGAATATATCTTGGGGTATTGCTTGTAAATTCTGATCCACCTGATAGATCACGATTAGATAATCCTAATTCTATTTTGTATTGTAGTTTTGGGCTATAGGCAAAACCACCAAATTTTAATCTAGCTCTTCTAACCAAGAAATTAGTTTCTGGACTGCTAAAATCATCATCATTGATATCCCATCCTGTAGTAGAGAGAAATTGCATTCTGGCTGCAAACTTCATACTCCAAGAGCTATCTTTGGCAACCACATTTAGAATGCCTTTACCAAATTTAGTTTCAGTGATTTCTTGAGCATTTATACCATAAGATATAGATAATACTAATGCCGTAATTATAACCTTTAATTTCATTATCAATACTAGTTTTTGTCAGGTGCAAATAACTTGTATTAATATTAACTTAATGTTAACTAAATGTTTTATAATAATTATATTAAAGTGCTTTTTTTAGTATTTATGCAAATAAAAAAAAGGCTAACCGAAATTCGATTAGCCTAATATTTCAAAAATCTAAGTCGACAAAAACTAATATGATTTTTTGAAATTACCATTTGTCAAATGACTCGTCAAAAATATTGGCTATATTCTATAATACGACTTAATTAGTTATCTTTGTTTAAAAACAAATACAAATGGTGCCAGAATCTTTCACACAATTTTTCAAAAGCCTAGATGAATCGGGTCGTGAGACCGTAATTAAGGAGCTATTGTCTATGGTCGATCCTTCAGAGCCTGACTTGTATACTGTTCATTCCGAGGTACAACAAAGCCAGTCACTACATTGCCCTAATTGTCAAGGCATCGATATCCGTGCAAATGGCAAGGCTAATGGTGTACAACGCTACTTTTGTAAATCGTGCAAGAAGTATTTTAGGGAAACTACAGGTAAAGTTACTTTTGGTTTAAAAAAGAGGAACTTGCTTAGCGTTTATTTGTACCATATGCTATCAGGCAATTCGATAAAGAAATGTGCTGAACAGACAGGTATCTGTATTCAAACTTCATTTAACTGGCGTCATAAGATATTAAGTGCCTTTGAAGGGGCTGTTCCTAATGGTTTTGAAGGTATTGTAGAGAGTGATGATATTTTCTTTCTTGAATCTGGCAAAGGAAACAGGGAATTACCTAGA
>NZ_PGUB01000031.1:0-47474 GCF_002924285.1 Aquimarina sp. I32.4
AGGGGTAAGTCAAGAGTTTACTCATGTTGCTACACCAGAGGAAAATGCACATGTAGAAGCTTATCATGGAATACTTAAAAAAGAAGTCTTTCAACGATTTGAGTATAGAACATTTGGAGAGATTCAACAAATACTAAAAAGATATGTGGTTTTCTATAACAACGTAAGGCATCATGGACTATTGGGAAGAATAACTCCTATGGAAAAATGGAACAAAGACAAACACTTAATTTTAATGAAAAATAGAGTAGCATAATTAATAATCCAAATTTAAAAGATTACTCTTGTTTTATAGGGGTCAAAACATATTTGACTCACAAGTAGATAAATGTGTATAAACTGTTTCTAATTGATCTTCTGAGCTTTGATTTAATTTCAAAAATTCTTTTTCCCCTAACTTGGTTATTTTTAAAGTAAAAACACGTTTATCAGTTAACGAAACTGTTTTTATAATTAATTTTTGGGATTCAAAACGTTTTAAAATTCGGCTTAGATATCCCTTATCTATATCCAAAAGTTGAATTATATCAGAGGCTGTAAATCCTGGATTATGATATATTTCAAACATAACTCTACCCTCTGGTAATGAGTATTTACTGTTCAAAATATGAGTATCTAGAAGACCTATTATTTTTGTATAGAATCTATTAAATTTCCTTATCTCATTGATATTTTTTTTGTTCATGATATAATACTATATATTAGTTGACGATATCAACTAATATATAGTATTAGTAGTTCCTTACAAAATGATTATGCTTTTTTTTAAATTATCATGGCAATATGAGGTATTCCATCTTCTAGATATTCTTTACCTATCATTTTAAACCCATGAGATTCATAAAATTTTTGTAGATATGTTTGCGCAGAGATTTTCACTTTTTGGTTTTCAAAATGAGTCTTTATAGCTATGATACTTTCTTTAATAAGATCATGGCCATATCCATATTTTCTTTCTTTCTTAGATACTAATACTCTACCAATGCTAGGAATATCAAAATAGTCACCTCCATCAAATATTCTTGTATAAGCAATAATATCATCATTTTTATGACCTATTACATGAAGAGCTTTTTGATCCTTATTATCAATATCTTGATATACACAGTCTTGTTCTACGACAAAAACTTCTGCGCGCAAGCGCAAAATTTTATACAATTCCTCTGTTGTAAGCTCTTGAAAACGTTTTACTCTAAACTTAATACTCATATTTACTAATCTTGTACTATAATATCCTTATTATCCTTGGTTCCATGCTCTGGTTGCAAGGTAATATGATTAATTTTAAATTCTTCTTTGAGTATATTCTCAATAATGTTAAGTGTTTCACCAAATTCTGAGATTAGAATATCATCATTAAAATCTACATGAGCTTCCAGATGTGTCTCTTCTTCATTAAGTTGCCAAATATGTATATGATGTATGCTTTTTATCTTTGGTAACTCATTTACTCTATTTACTATCTTTTCTAATTCTATGGTTTCTGGAGTATACAACATAAGTATCTTAAACGAACTCTTTAAAAGATCATAACCAACAATAATTAGATAAATGGCAATAGCAAAAGTCAAAACACTATCTACCCAAAACAACTGATAATATTTCATCAATATCCCTCCTATTAAAACAGTAATAGAAGCCATCATATCTGTAATAAGGTGTAAATATGCAGATCTCATATTCATATTTACCTTACTATCTCTTTTTAGGAGTAATACACTACATCCATTACCTAAAATTGCTATCGTAGAAAGTATGATAACAACACGTGCGCTTATTTCTTGTGGATCTTGTAATCTTTCTATAGCTTCAATAATAAGAATTACAGCAATTACCATCATAGAAGCAGCATTTACAAATGCTGCCATGATTTCTGCTCTTTTAAATCCAAATGTTCTCTTTATAGAAGCTTCTTTCTTGGCTAATCGATTTGCATAATAACTTACAATCAAGGATACTACATCACTAAAATTATGTAACGCATCTGATAATAATGATAAACTACCAGAGAGTAATCCGCCTATTACCTGAGCAATAGTAATTATAATGTTTAGTAAAATTGAAAATAATAAATTGCGCCCTGTAACTATGCCATGAGAGTGAGAGTGATTATGAGCGCAATGTTTTCCCATATATCAATTTATTAGATACACATAGATATTTTACTTACTCTATTTTGATGTCTACCTCCTTCAAATTCGGTATCCAAAAATATTTTTACCATTTCTATAGCTTGAGGTGATGAAGTAAATCTTGCAGGAATACATATAATATTTGCATTATTATGTTGTCTTGTTAATTCTGTAATTTCTTTAGTCCAACAAAGCCCTGCACGCACATTTTCATATTTATTAGCAGTCATAGCAACTCCATTTCCACTACCACAAATTAAAATTCCGAAATCAACTTTTTTAGAATCTACATCTTTTGCTACAGGGTGTACAAAATCAGGGTAATCTACACTACTGTTTTCATTAGTACCATAATTTACTACTTCAATTCCTTTGGATTCTAAATATGCAGTAACCTCAAACTTATACGATGTTCCTGCGTGATCATTTCCAATAGCTATTTTCATTATTTTTTGATTTCATTTAGTTCAACAAAGATAATTCAATCTAAAAAAAGTAAACTCCAAAACACCAATAATTTAACTAATATTACGGTAATGTTAATAACTCCTAGTCTTATGTTAACATCAGATGTGAATAAACAGTTCTTAAAATTCATAAAGTTTTTTTGGTGAATTGATTTATTATTTCAATACAATGGTAAGAAGCAATAATCAAAATTATAACTCCACTTTTTTTGGTTAAGTTTTCCAACATTAAATTTACGTTATGAACTATCATTTTATAGTAATAATATCAAAAATATAATGTGTTTATCACCTATTAACAATTGTTAATTAAATTTCATTTCATATAGATTATCAAGTAATTATATCATTAATATCTTGTTGATAGCTTTGTGAAAATTCAATCTAACTAAAAAAACAAATAAATTTCAAAAAAGTTATACCGTTATTCACACTACATAATAATCATTATTATTTATTTTAAATTTTAAAAAAAGAAAAAGATATATATTATAAGTGTTGAAAACTGTATGAAATGAGAAATGAATTGAAATAGAAAATTAGACAATTCTAAGGTGAGAATTGGTATCTAGATCATTTATTATTTCAAGTACTTTGTTTTTATCCTTTTGATGAACTTTTAGATTGATTCCTCCCAATGCGTTTGAGTAGAAGGGAAAAACACCTATCATGGTTTCGTTTTCAAAAAAATAGGAAATTCCTTCTTGATCAAGAAGAAGTTTTAGGATTGCATATTCAAAAGGGTATGTATATGTTGATATGGTAATAAAATTTTTCATTCTATATAAACTTACTTATTGTTGTCCTTCTACAAGATACAAAATAAGCCTAATATTAGGTTAGTTATGTGGCTCTTATTAAGCATTAAATGATTAATTAATTTGACTAGCCTCTCTATCAATTTTGGTAGAAGTATTTATTTCTGACTCTTCTAAAGATTCTTTTTTTTGATCTATTGTATTATTAATATACAATGTAAAAGAATAAATACCCAGTAGAAATATGAATACAAATAGTAGTATTATTTTATGTATTTTTTTGATTCTAGTCATAGATAAGTCATATGATCAAACGAATAAAAAGCAGTCATAGTGTACTAAAATTAAGTAAATTTTAAGAAAAAATAACATATAAACCAGTTTTTTTAAATATAAAATATTGATTAATAAGTATATAATTATTTTAACGTTATAACATGTATATCGTCTAATGCTTAATAAAAGTTTAAACTTAAAATTACTGATGTTAAAAGATAAACAGTACTTTTATCATAAATTATATAGAATAGATATTAATGAAAAGAAAGAGTAGAAGAAGAAAGAAGTCAACCAAAATAGAGAATATTACCCAGGAAATACTCAGAATACTCAAATCCGAATCTAGTAAAAGTTTTAATTATAAACAAATAGCTTCAAAACTAGGAGTGGATGATGCGAGTAGTAGAAATCAAGTGATAAAGAAATTATCACAACTAGCAGCAAAAAAACAAATCGAGGAGATAGAAAGAGGAAAGTTTAAAATTATACCTAATATTAATACATATACAGGAGTTATAGAAATTACATCAAAAGGAACTGGGTACGTTATTGTAGAAGATCTTGAAGATGATATTTTTATACCTAGTAACAACTTAAACAAGGCTTTACATGGTGATGAAGTAGAGGTATATATTTATAGAAGAAAGAGGAGAGGAAAAAGTGAAGGTGAGATTTCTAAGATAATTTCGCGTAAAAGAAATGAATTTGTTGGTGTTATAGATATTCAAAAGAAATATGGTTTTGTTACTGTACAAGACAACAAAATGTATACAGATATTTTTATCCCTAAAAATAAGATAGCTAATGCAGAAGATGGTGATAAAGTCTTAGTAGGACTTGAGGATTGGCCAGATAAAGCAGATTCACCTTTTGGAAAAGTTATTAAGGTTTTAGGTAAACCAGGAGAACATAATACAGAGATTCATTCTATTTTGGCTCAATATGGATTACCATATGAATTCCCAGAAGCAGTAGAAGAATATGCAAATAAATTAGATACATCAATTCAAGAATCTGAGATCAAGAATCGTAGAGATATGAGAAAGACTCTTACCTTTACAATTGATCCAAAAGATGCAAAGGATTTTGATGATGCATTGTCATTTCAGACCTTAGAAAATGGTAATTATGAAATAGGAATTCATATAGCAGATGTATCACATTATGTTACTCCAGGAACTATTCTTGATGATGAAGCATATGAAAGAGCTACCTCGGTATATCTTGTTGATAGAGTTGTACCTATGTTACCAGAAGTATTATCTAATAATGCTTGCTCTTTACGCCCGAATGAAGAAAAATATACATTTTCTGCTGTTTTTGAAATCAATGATAAAGCAGAAATAAAAAATCAATGGTTTGGTAGAACAGTAACTTATTCTGATGCACGATTTGCTTATGAAGAAGCTCAACATATTATAGAAACTAGAGAAAATAGTATTCCTGCAGAAATTTCTCTTACTGGAAAAGCATACAATGCAGATCAAAATATTGCAGATGCGGTACTTAAACTAGATGAGCTTGCAAAAATTATGCGAACCAAAAGAATGGGTGAGGGGGCAATCTCTTTTGATAAGGTAGAAGTAAAGTTTAATCTGAATCAAGAGAATGAACCCGTAGGAGTCTTTTTTAAGACTTCTAAGGACGCTAATAAGCTTATAGAAGAGTTTATGTTACTAGCAAATAAAAAGGTCGCAGAATTCATAGGAAAACAAAATCCTAAGAAAACATTTATATATAGGGTACATGATGAACCTAATGATGAAAAATTAGCAGCATTACAAAATATTATAGGACGATTTGGATATAAGTTAGATTTGAAAGATAAAAAAACAACTACCAAATCATTAAATGGATTATTAAAAGATGTTCAAGGTAAAAAAGAACAGAATCTTGTAGATACATTAGCAATACGTAGTATGAGTAAAGCTGAGTATACAACACATAATATTGGTCATTATGGCTTAGCATTTGATTATTATTCTCATTTTACATCTCCTATACGTAGATATCCTGATGTTATGGCACATCGTTTGCTACAACATTATCTGGATAAAGGAAAATCGGTTGCAGAAGATGAATATGAAGAAAGATGTAATCATAGTAGTAGTATGGAGAACCTTGCTGCTAGTGCAGAACGTGATTCTATAAAGTTTATGCAAATAAAATTTATGAAGGATCATGAAGATGAGCAATTTTTAGGAGTGATTTCTGGAGTTACAGAGTGGGGAATTTATGTAGAAATCATTGATAATAAGTGCGAAGGAATGATCAGACTCAAGGATATGAATGATGATCATTACATTTTTGATCAGGATGAATATGCAATTATTGGCGAGCGAACCAAAAAAGTATATCAATTAGGAGATCAGGTATATGTAAAGGTTAAAAATGCAGATCTCATAAAACGCCATCTCGATTTTACCTTATTAGATACTATAGAAGATATAGAATAGAAGAATAATTTTTATTCTATTTATATGATACATATCTCTTGTTAATTCTTAATTATAAAAGAATTAACAAGAGATTCTTGTAGATGTAAAACAAATTAAATCTTAAATGTAAGGCAATGAAAAAAATAACAGTTCTTTTAGCATTTTTATGTGCAATAACAATACAAGCACAAGATATAATTACAAAAAACATTAGTGATTTTAGCGAATTAAAAGTATTTGATAAAGTAGAAGTTTTATTAATCAAAAGTGATGATAATAAAGTTGTTGTTTCTGGTGTGAATCGCAAGGATATTGATATTGTTACCAAAAACGAAGTATTAAAAATAAAAATGTCTTTAAATAATCTTTGGGATAATGATAATACCAAAGTAGTTGTCTATTACACAGATATTTCAAAAATAGATGTTAATGAGGGCGCAAAAGTAAAATCTAAAGAGCGTATAGAATCAGATGACCTTGATTTGAGAGCACAAGAAGGAGCTAGTATAATTGCCACTATAAATGCAGATGAATTATATGTTAAAGCTGTAACTGGTGGAGAATTAATTTTAAAAGGTACCGTAAGAGAACAAGAGGTAATTGTAAAAGCAGGTGGGCAATTTATGGCCAAAGACTTAAAAACTGAAAATACGGTAGTAAGTATTAGTGCAGGAGGAAGAGCAAGTATTAATGCAAGTACCTATGTAAAAGCTAATACTGCAGCTGGTGGAACAGTGAGAATATATGGAAATCCAAAAGAAATGGATACACAAAAATTTTTAGGTGGAAAAATTATTGAAGTTAACTAGTTAGTTTTTTAACTTTGTAGCAAATACGCTTAGAGATTATGTTTCAGGATGCTCAGGCAGCTATACCATTGGGTTTTTTATTGGCTTTTTTAATAGGGCCTGTTTTTTTTGTACTTCTGGAAACAGCGGCGATCAAAGGATTTAGAGCCGCCTTGGCAGTAGACCTTGGTGTAATCTTTGCTGATATTGTATTTATACTTATCGCTTATTTCAGTACCAATCAAATTTTAGAGAAAATAAAAGATGATCCAGCATTATTCATTTTTGGTGGAGTTTTACTATCTACATATGGTATAATTTCTTTTATTCAGGAAAGAAAAAATTATAATAAAGTTAGAGATACCTCTGTAGAGATCATTAATAAACAGAATTATATAATGTTGTTTATAAAAGGATTTTTACTCAATTTTATAAATATTGGTGTTTTAGGTTTTTGGCTTAGTATTATAATAGTTATAGGACCACAATTGGATATGAATACCAATAGAATTATTTACTTTTTTATGATGGTTCTGGGTACATATCTTTTTATTGATCTCATTAAAATGCTATTAGCAAAGAGGCTAAAAAGAAAGCTAACCCCAAAAAGAACTTATGTAATCAAAAGAGTTATAAGTATTGTTATGATTGTATTTGGTATTTTTTTAATACTAAAAGGAGTCTTACCAGATACAATGGAAAAACGAATACAAGATGAGATTGAAAAAATAACTCCAGAATCTAGATTCAAATAAAAAAATCCTGTACAATTTATACAGGATTTTTTCTTGAGGTGTCGAGCGGATTCGAACCGCTGTAGATGGTGTTGCAGACCACTGCCTAGCCACTCGGCCACGACACCCAATTTCAATTGGAACGCAAATGTAAAAAAATTATAGTTACTTTTTTAATGATTTCACATTAAAATAAAAAACTTACAATTTTAATAGTAAAAAACTACCTCTTTTTACTCCTCGTGATAGTAACCATTTCTACATTTCCACCTATAGGGGGATTAATTTTAGAAACATTTACAACTGCTTTATCAACCAATAGTATTTCGTCTAATATTCTGACTAAAATTCGCTCTGCAGCATGTTCTAATAATTTAGAACGAATAGCCATTTCTTCTTTTACAATATGATTAAGATGAACGTAATCAACAGTTTCAGCCAATTTATCAGAAACTGCTGATTTTGATAAATCAGCTTTAATTTTGAGATCTACTCTATAATCAGATCCTATTTTTTTTTCCTCTACAAGGCATCCATGATATGCATAGACCTTGATATTTTTTAATTTTATGATTCCCACAATTTTTTTTACAAATGTAGAAATAATCTTTGTTAATAAAATCTGAAGAAACCCTATTTTATATAGTATTAGGTGATAAATAAAATTAAAGACTTTTATAAGATAGTTATGCACCATTAGAATTTGTAATTTTGTGTATTATTAGATTTTAAAATGTCAGAAGAAAAAAAACCGCTTAATTTTATAGAGCACATTATCGAGGAAGACCTGAAATCAGGTATGAATACAAAGAATTTACGTTTTCGTTTCCCACCAGAACCTAATGGATATTTACATATAGGACACACCAAGGCAATAGGTATAAGTTTTGGGCTTGGACTTAGATATAATGCACCAGTAAATCTGCGTTTTGATGATACAAACCCTGCCAAAGAAGAACAAGAATATGTAGATGCAATAAAAGAAGATATTGCTTGGTTGGGATATCAATGGGATAGAGAATGTTATTCTTCTGATTATTTTCAACAATTATATGATTGGACTGTTCAATTGATAAAAGAGGATAAAGCATATGTAGATTCACAATCTGCAGATACCATAGCTTTACAAAAAGGAACTACAATAGAGCCAGGAACAAATAGCCCATATAGAGATCGTTCTGTTGAAGAAAATTTAGATCTTTTTATGAGAATGAAAGATGGTGAGTTTAATGAAGGGGAGCATGTGGTGAGAGCCAAAATAGATATGGCAGATCCCAATATGTTGATGCGTGACCCACTTATGTATAGAATTCTTAAAAAAACACATCACAGAACAGGAAATGATTGGTGTATTTATCCAATGTATGATTGGACACATGGTGAGAGTGATTATATAGAAAATATCTCACATTCGCTCTGTTCTTTAGAATTTAAACCACACAGAAAACTATATGATTGGTTTTTGGATCAAATATATACTGATAGTATTAGACCAAAGCAAAGAGAATTTGCACGCCTTAATCTTAGTTATACCATCATGAGTAAACGCAAATTACTCAAATTGGTAGAAGAGGGTATCGTATCTGGGTGGAATGATCCTAGAATGCCTACCATTTCTGCTTTGAGAAGACGAGGGTATACACCTAGATCAATTCGTAAATTTGTTGAAACTGTAGGGGTAGCAAAACGAGAAAATGTTATTGATGTATCGTTACTAGAATTTTGTGTACGGGAAGATCTTAATAAAAAAGCATCTAGAGTAATGGCTGTTTTGGATCCTGTAAAATTAGTAATAACCAATTATCCTAAAGGAGAAGAGGAATGGCTAGAAGCAGAAAATAATCCTGAAGATCGGGATGCAGGTTCTAGAAAAGTACCCTTTTCTGGAGAATTATATATAGAAAGAGAAGATTTTAAAGAAGAAGCTGGTAAAAAATTCTTTAGATTGACTTTAGGTAAAGAAGTGCGTTTGAAAAATGCATATATCATCAAAGGTAAAAATGTAATAAAAGATACTGAAGGAAATATTACTGAAATTCATTGTACATATGATCCAAAAAGTAAATCGGGTAGTGGTACAGAAGAATCAAAACGTAATGTAAAAGGAACGTTACACTGGATTTCTGTTGAACATGCACTTTCTGCAGAAATTAGAATTTATGATCGATTGTTTATAGATAAAGCACCAGATGGTCATAAAGATAAAGATTTTATGCAGTTTATAAATCCTGATTCACTTAAGGTCATTACAGGATATGTAGAACCATGTCTTGTAGAAGCTAACCATTTAGACCAGTTTCAGTTTCAGAGATTAGGATATTTTAATGTGGATACAGATAGTACATCACAAGCATTAGTTTTTAATAAAACTGTTGGCTTGCGTGATACTTGGGCAAAAGTAAAACCTGAGAATACACAAAAACAAAACACACAGAAACAACCACAAAAAGAGCAAAATAAAGTACCTCCAATAGAAGAAATAAAAAAATATGGTAAGAAGTATACCAATTTACCTGATGCTAAAAGAGAAGCGCTTAAAAAGAGAATTCAAGAAGCTGCCTTATCGGTAGAAATTGATGAATTAATACCATTGTATAATACAGCCATTAAAAAAGTAGGGACTAGAATTGTTACTGTAATTGCTTTAGATATAATTCTTACTAACAAAGGGTTACAACCAGATGAATTAGCAATAGATTTTATTAACAAAGCAGTAGATGATAAAAACGAATTATTACAATTAGAAGCAAAGAAAATTGCCTCTAAGTATAGTATCTAATAAAAATAAAAAGGGAAGTTATCTTATCATAACTTCCCTTTTTTATCTATACTAATATAGCTTATTTAATTATCTGCAATATGCTCATCTTGGGGAATTTCTATATCTGTTTTAAAATTAGGAAAGAGCTCCTTTGTTTGAGGATCATCAATTAATTTATTTGATTCTACAAAATACCATTGAGATTTCTTTTTATTATAAAAGCCAAACAAAGAACTTTTAAGAGTTACGGATCTCCCGTTGAAATCCATTTTTACTGTATTCTTTACTAAGCAGCGATATTCTTTTTTTTCTTTTTTAATTTCTGTTATTTCATTAATCTCAGAACTGATGATTTTAATTTTTTGAGCATCCATTGTTCTGAAAATTTCATCCATTGTATCTTTTAATTGTTTTTCTCCATACGCTTTAGAAATTTCAGGATGAGTATATTTAAGTATAGTATTCAAATTTCTATTGATTGAAGCTTGAGAAGTTGCTTTTGCATCTCTTATTGCAAATTTTTTTAGAGTTTCTAGATTTTGACTAAAAATTGTCCCAGTGGTGAAGAGAAGAAAAAAAAGAAAATGTTTCATGATATTTTTTTATAAAGATAACCAATTTACAGAGTATAAGATTTATTTATTATTTATAAATTTTCATTGTTTTTAATTATTAAAAATAGATTCAGATAAAGAGATTTAAGAGCTTTTAAAAAAAGGAGAATATAATTATATGATATTTTTATAAAAGAGTTAGTATGGTATTTTATATTTAGTTTTTGTAAAAAAACGAATTTTACTTCTTCCAGTTTATGAAAATCATGTGGAACAAAAAATCCGACCAAAAAATTGATCGGATTTTTTTAATAAATCTATATCAATTAATCATTTTCAGATTTTTTTCCAATTCCCTTTTTTGCATTTTGCTTTTTCATTTCTTCACCGATTTGATTGGATGCTGTAAATGATGCAATCATATTATTTAGCATATCACTTCCTGCTTGTGGAGAGTTTGGAAGTAAAATAAGATTACTGTTTGTTTCTTCACCTATTGATTGTAAGGTATCATAATGTTGTGTCACAACAATTAGGGCAGAAGCTTCTTGAGAATTAATACCAACATTATTTAAAACATCTACACTTTCTTCTAGGCCTCTTGCAATTTCTCTACGTTGATCTGCAATACCTTGTCCTTGTAATCTTTTACTCTCAGCCTCAGCACGAGCTTTAGCTACGATTTTAATTCTTTCAGCTTCAGCTTCGTATTCTGCTGCTACTTTTTCTCTTTCAGCAGCGTTTATACGATTCATAGCTTCTTTTACTTGCATATCTGGATCAATATCTGTCACAAGTGTTTTAATGATATCATACCCATAATTTATCATAGCCTCATTAAGTTCTTGCTTTACTGCAATAGCAATATCATCTTTGCGCTCAAAAACATCATCTAATTTCATTTTTGGTACTTCTGCACGTACAACATCAAATACATAAGATGTAATTTGATCATGAGGATTTTCTAATTTGTAAAAAGCATCGTACACTTTTTCTTTGATAACCTGAAATTGTACTGATATTTTAAGACGAACAAATACATCATCTTTGGTTTTGGTTTCTACTAAAACATCAAGTTGTTGAATTTTTAGATTTATACGACCAGCAATACGATCAAATACTGGAATTTTAAAATGTAGACCTGAGTTTCTGATGCTTAAAAACTTACCAAAACGTTCTACTATGACAGAAGTTTGTTGTTTAACGGTGAATATACCTGAAAACAGAATGATAAACCCGAAAATTACTATTGGAATAATATATAGACTCATTGTTTTGTATTTAGAGTTATGAATGTACTAATAAATTATTAATGTATGTTGTGCTAGTATTGTTACCTAATTAGTATTGTTTTTAAGTAGTATGTTACAAAATTAAAAAAGCATCTTTGTTTATAATTGTGTAACAAAGATGCTTTAGCAATATAGAAATGAATTTTTTAATTAACATCTATTGCATTTTCTATTCTTTGTATAGTTTCTTTTTTACCAATCATAGATGCAATCTGAAATAAATCGGGACCTTGTAAGGAGCCAACTAGTGCAATGCGTAATGGCATCATTATTTTGCCAAAACCTATTTCTTTACCTTTTATCCAGCCTTTTACAATCGTTGAAACGTTGTTTTCAGAGAAATCATTGATATCATTTAATATCCTTGTTAGCTCATGCATCAATTCTGGTGTATCTTCCTTCCATGCTTTTTTTACTGATTTTTCATCATATTGAGTAGGAGAGACAAAATAAAAATGACTCAGATCCCAAAGATCATTGGTAAAAATTGCACGTTCTTTTACCGTATTTATAATAGTAGGTATGTCTAAGGATGTAGAAATACTTTTTTCTGATAGTATTTTTTTAAACTGTTCAGATAATATTTCAGTATTCAACCTTTGCAAATGTTGTTGTTGAAACCATTTTGTTTTTTCAGGATCAAATTTAGCTCCAGCTTTATTAACACGTTTTAGATCAAATTCTGCAATTAGTTCTTCAAGAGAAAATAATTCTTGTTCGGTTCCTGGATTCCAACCAAGAAAAGCTAACATGTTGATAACTGCCTCAGAAAGATATCCATCTTCTTTATAACCAGATGCAACTTCGTTTGTTTTAGGATCAGTCCATTGTAATGGGAACACAGGAAAACCTCCTTTGATACCATCTCTTTTACCTAATTTACCTTTACCAACAGGTTTTAGTATTAAAGGTAGGTGAGCAAAAGAAGGAGTTTCCCAATCAAAAGCTCGGTATAATAATACATGTAATGCCATAGATGGTAACCATTCTTCACCTCTGATCACATGAGTAATTTTCATTAAATGATCATCTACAATATTTGCTAGATGATAGGTAGGCATACCATCGCTTTTAAATAGGATTTTGTCATCTAGGGTATTAGTATCAATTCTTATATCACCTCGTATTTCATCATTTAAATGCAATGTTTCATCTTGAGGAGATTTAAAACGTATAACAAATGGTACTCCAGAATCTAGTCTTTTAGTAACTTCTTCTTTAGAAAGAGAAAGAGAATTGGTAAGTTTTTCTCTGTTGTGCCAATTATAAATAAAGGTTTTTCCATTGGCTTCATGATCTTTTCTATGGGTGTCTAAAGCTTCAGAAGTATCAAATGCATAATAAGCAAACCCATCTTTTATTAATTGATCAGCATATTGTTTATATAAATGCTTACGCTCACTTTGTCTATAAGGCCCAAATTTTTCATTTTTACCAGGTCCTTCGTCAAAGGGTATTGAACACCAATTTAGAGAATTTGTAACATATTCTTCTGCTCCAGGAACATACCTGTTTTGATCAGTATCTTCTATTCTTAATATAAAAGTTCCATTGTTTTTTTTTGCAAAAAGGTAATTAAACAATGCAGTTCTTACACCCCCTATATGTAAGGGTCCGGTTGGACTAGGAGCAAATCGTACCCTAATATCTTTCGCCATGATTATATTTTTTTAAACTTTTTTTGAGGTTTTGTCAATAAGTTACAAAGATACAATCTTAATAATGCTATTAAAATGAATTGCTATGATATACTAAGATTAGTTGATAGAATAAGACAAATTTTTTTCACGTGAAACATTGTTTATAGCATATAAAATAAGATTGTATAAATTTAATTAAGCTTAAGCAAAGTAAAAACGTGTAGGATAGAGGTTTGAATTATCATAAATATAACAATCCCATTGCAAATAAAATTGTAGATTTAGAGGTTAATGAAAAAGGAAGACTTGATATATGGAAAATTTTGAGTTCATAAAAAACAAGCTAGAACAGTTTATTAGAAAATATTATATAAACGAATTAATAAAAGGAGTTATACTATTCTTTGCGATAGGAGTACTTTATTTTTTAGCAACTTTATTGATAGAGAATTTCTTGTGGCTGGGCAGAATTGGAAGAACAATTTTATTCTGGTTGTTTATAGTAGTGGAGTTAGGCTTGTTTATTAAGTTTATAATTATACCTATTGCAAAGCTATTTAAACTAGCCAAAGGAATAAATTATGAAAAAGCTTCTGATATTATTGGTAGTCATTTTCAAGAAGTAAATGATAAATTATTAAACCTTTTACAATTAAGTAATGATACTTCATCATCTGATTTATTATTGGCAAGTATAGAACAGAAATCAAGTGAGCTCAAACCAATTCCTTTCAAATTAGCCATTAATTTCAATAAAAACAGTACATATTTGAAATATGCAGCGATTCCGGTTATAATTTTAATGTTATTAACTGTTTTTAATAAAACTAGTTGGATTTCAGATAGTTATAAAAGAGTAGTAAACTATGAGGTCGCTTATGAGCCACCAGCACCTTTTCAGTTTTATATTGTTAATAAAGACCTTAATGCAATAGAAAATAAAGATTTTGTACTCAAAGTAAAATTGGCTGGAGATATAATTCCTGATAATGCAACAATCAAATATAATGAAGAAGTGTATTTTTTACAAAATGTAGGAGTTGGTGAATTTGAATACACTTTTGTTCAACCTAAGCAATCTGTAGAATTTGTTTTGAATGCCAATGGAATTAATTCTGTTCCACGAATGTTATCTATAGTTTCTGTTCCTGCTTTATTAAATTTTGAAATGAAACTTGATTACCCTTCCTATACTAAAAAGAAAGATATCGTAATTAAAAGTTCAGGAAATGCTACCGTACCCGAGGGTACAAAAATTGATTGGATTGTATATACAAGAAACACAAATAAGGTTGAATTAAAAACTAACGATTCAATTATTTCTTTATACAATAATGGCGATAATTTTTCATACAATAAAAGAGTCTTTTCAGATTTAGATTATGAGATAACTACATCCAATCAAAGTGTGAAAAATTACGACAACCTATCTTTTAATCTAAATGTGATAAAGGATCAATATCCTGAATTAAATTTAAAATCAAAGATTGACTCTATAGACAATCAAACCATATATTTTTTTGGAAGAGTTAGTGATGATTATGGGTTAAGTAAATTAAGACTTGCTTATTATGATACTGATAATTCATCAGAAGTAAAATTTAGAAATATAGACATAAAAACATCAGAATTTGATGAATTTATTTATTCATTTCCAGGAGATTTAGATTTAAAAGAAGGAGGTAATTATGAATTTTATTTTGAGGTTTTTGATAATGATGTGTTGCATAATTATAAGAAAACAAAAAGTCAAATTTTTAATTTTAGACAATTAACCAAAGAAGAAAAGGAGAATAAGTTACTAGAAAAACAAAGCGAAACAATATCCGGTTTAAATAAGTCAATACGTAAATTTAAGAAGCAGGAAGCAGAATTGAAAAATTTAAGTAAACTACAAAAAGAAAAGAAAAACTTGGACTATAATGATAAAAAGAAACTTCAGGATTTTTTAAATAGACAGAAGAAACAGGAAAAAATGATGCAGAATTTTTCTAAACAATTAAAGGAAAATTTAGATCAATTTGATAAAAAAAATGAAGAACCTTTTAAGGATGCATTAAAAGAAAGATTAGAAAGAAACGAGAATGAGCTAAAAAAGAATGAAGAGCTTTTGAAAGAAATTGAGCGTTTGGCAGAGAAGATTGATAAGGAGAAATTGACAAAGAAACTTGAAGAATTAGGAAAGGAAAATAAAAATTTAAAGAAGAATCTGGAACAATTACTAGAACTCACCAAAAGGTATTATGTAATAGAGAAACACGAAAAATTATCAAATGAATTAGAAGAATTATCCAAGAAGCAAGAAGAATTATCTAATAAAAGTGATGAAGAAAACACAAAAGAAGAACAGGATAAATTAAACAAAGAGTTTGAAAATTTTCAAAAGGAAATGGAGGATCTTAAAAAAGATAATAAGGAGTTGAAGAAGCCTATGTCTATGGATCAAAAGAAGGAGGATGAAAATGCTATAAAGGAAGAACAAGAAAATGCAAGTGATAATTTAGATAAGAAAAAGAATTCAGAAGCAAAGAAAAATCAAAAAAGTGCCGCTCAGAAAATGAAACAAATGAGCAAAGGAATGAATATGCAAATGAATATGTCTGGTGAAGAACAACAGCAAGAGGACATGCAAATGCTAAGACAAATTCTGGATAACCTTGTTGATTTCTCTATAGAACAAGAAGGGCTGATGAAGAAATTCAAAAAGATTGACATGAATAGTCCAGCATATTCTACAAGACTTAAAAAGCAAAGTATACTTAGAGAAAACTTTATACATATCGATGATAGTTTATATGCATTAGCATTAAGAACACCACAGATTACTGAGATAGTAACAAAGAAATTAACCGATATTGAATTTAATATCGACAAATCTTTGGAGTCATTTGCAGAGAATCAAATTATACATGGTACCGCCAATCAGCAATATACAATTACTGGATCAAATGATCTTGCTTATTTATTAAGTAGAACATTGGATCAAATGCAAAACAGTATGTCTGCTTCAGGAAGTAAAGGTAAAAGTGGGGGTAAGGATTTTCAGTTACCAGATATTATCAAGAAGCAGGAAGAGCTTAATAAAAAGATGGGAGAAGGAACAGAAAAAGGAAAGAAAGATGGTGAAAAAGATGGTGAAAAAGAAGGTAAGAAAAGTGGTGATAAAGGTAAAGAAGGAGAAGGGAAGAATGGAAATAAGAAAGGTGATAAAAAAGGAAAAGGAAAGGATGGTAAAGAAGGAGGAGAAGATCAAAATGGGGAGGGTGAATCTCAAATGCAAAAAGAAGAAATGAATGGTGAACTGTATGAAATATATAAGCAACAGCAACAATTAAGAAATGCTCTGGAAGACAAAATTAAAAAAGAAGGAATAGGAAATAAACAAGGAGGAAACCTATTAAAAAAGATGAAGGAGGTAGAAGAAGAACTACTAAACAAAGGTTTTGATAATAACACTTTAAGTAAAATGTTGGATTTAAAACATGAATTACTTAAAATGGAAGACGCTACTTTTGAACAAGGAGAAGATGAAAAAAGAGAAAGTAAAACAAATCAATTTCAATTTAATAATAATGGCGTACTTCAACTTAATAAGGCTAAACAATATTTTAATACTACAGAAATATTAAACAGACAAACACTACCTTTGCGGCAAAATTATAAACAGAAAGTACAAGAGTATTTTAATAAAGATAATGATTAATTTTTTTTACGAAACAAATTTTAAATTAAGTAACAGTGATGTAGTATCTTCTTGGATAAGCAGAGTTATTTTATCTGAAAATAAATCAGAAGGAGAGATCAATTTTATCCTTTGTAATGATGAATATTTACTTAAGATAAATCAAGAATTCTTACAACATGACACCTATACAGATATCATTAGTTTTGATAATAAAGTAGGTAATCAGCTTAATGGAGATATTTTTATTTCTGTAGAAAGAGTAGAGGATAATGCAAAGAAGTTTAATGTATCTATGCAGGATGAAATGAAGCGTGTTTTGATTCATGGGGTGTTACATTTTTGTGGATACAAGGATAAGACAGAAGATGAACAAGATATAATGACAGCAAAGGAAGATGAAAAATTACTATTGTTCCACGTGGAACAATAGTAATTTTATATTAATATTATTACAATGTTTCACGTGGGACATTGTAATAATATTAAAAAAAATAGATTTTAAAAAAAAATCATGTTCCACGTGGAACAATAGTAGTAAAATTATGTTTGGAATAGAATACGATGTTATAGTAGTAGGAGGAGGTCATGCAGGAAGTGAAGCGGCAGCCGCAGCAGCTAATTTAGGATGTAGCACGTTGTTGATTACAATGAATCTACAAAACATAGCTCAGATGAGTTGTAATCCAGCTATGGGGGGAATAGCAAAAGGACAAATAGTAAGAGAGATTGATGCATTAGGAGGGTATAGTGGTATTATAAGTGATAAGACCGCAATACAATTTAAAATGTTGAATAAATCAAAAGGACCTGCAATGTGGAGTCCAAGAGTGCAAAGTGATCGAATGCGATTTGCAGAAGAATGGAGGTTGATGTTAGAGCAAACTCCAAATCTTGATTTTTATCAAGAAATGGTAAGCGGACTTATTATAGAAAATGGAGAAATCAAAGGAGTGCGAACTTCTCTAGGAATTGAAATAAAAGGAAAGTCTGTTGTGTTGACAAATGGTACTTTTTTAAATGGATTAATTCATATTGGAGAGAAACAATTTGGTGGAGGTAGAGCAGGAGAAAAATCTGCTACTGGAATAACAGAACAGTTAATTGATTTGGGTTTTGAGGCTGGTAGAATGAAAACGGGAACACCCCCAAGGGTAGATGGTAGATCTTTGGATTATTCTAAAATGATTGAACAACCAGGAGATGAGAATCCAGAAAAATTTAGTTATTCTGATATAACAAAACCTTTGATAGAACAGAGATCTTGTTATATGACATATACTTCTACACAAGTACATGATTTGTTGAGAGAAGGTTTTGATAGATCACCAATGTTTAATGGTAGAATAAAAAGTATAGGGCCAAGATATTGTCCGTCTATAGAAGATAAAATAAATAGATTCGCTGATAAGGATAGGCATCAACTTTTTGTAGAACCAGAAGGATGGAATACAGTAGAAGTATATGTAAATGGATTTTCTACATCTTTACCAGAGGATGTTCAATTCAAAGCGTTAAGATCTGTAGCAGGTTTTGAAAAGGTTAAATTTTTTAGACCTGGATATGCAATAGAGTATGACTATTTTCCTCCAACACAATTAACACATACGTTAGAAACAAAATTAATATCTGGATTATATTTTGCTGGACAAATTAATGGAACTACTGGATATGAAGAAGCAGCTTCGCAAGGACTAATGGCAGGTATTAATGCAGCCTTAAAAGTAAAAGAAAAAGAGTCCTTTATTTTGAAAAGGAGTGAAGCTTATGTAGGAGTGTTAATTGATGATTTGATAACCAAAGGTACAGAAGAACCATATCGAATGTTTACTTCTAGAGCAGAGTATAGAACGTTACTTAGACAGGATAATGCAGATTTTAGGTTAACACCTAAATCGCATGTTATAGGTTTAGCGTCTGATGAGAGAATGAGAAGGATGCAGGAAAAAGAAAAAAAGGCATCTGCCTTTGTTCAGTTTTTTAAAGACACGAGTATTACACCTCAAGAAATAAATCCTGTTTTAGAAAAAAACAACTCTTCACCAATTAATCAAAGTGGAAAATTGTTTAAGATATTTTCACGACCTCAAATTACTTTAGATGATATTAAAGATTTTGAGAAAGTTTCAAAATATATAAAAGATCATGATTTAGATAAAGAGGTTTTAGAACAAACAGAGATACAAGTTAAATATTCAGGGTATATAGAAAAAGAAAAAAATAATGCTGATAAATTAAATAGATTAGAAGATTTGAAAATCCCTAAAGATTTTGATTATTCAAAATTAAAATCCTTGTCTTTTGAAGCAAAAGAGAAAATGGAAAAAATAAGACCAGCAACTATTTCTCAAGCATCTAGAATTAGTGGAGTTTCTCCTAGTGATATTTCTGTACTTTTAGTTTATATGGGTAGGTGATGGAATATGTGGTTATAGATAATTCTAAAGCTATTTATACAGAATTAAATTGGAGTATACTAATAGTTGCTGCGATTGGTCTTTTTGTTTATATGATTGGCTCGTTTTTGATTGGAGCTATTTATATACTTTGTGTTGTAATAGTATTAAGAGGATATTCTCAAGTCTATAAAATCACAAAGGATTTTGATAATAAAATTCAGACATATCTTTTTGGTAAGTTAATTTGGGAATCTAAGTTAGAAGTGTCATTTCCTGATTATATCTCAATATTTCATGCTTCGTTTTTGAGTATAGATCGTGAATCAGGAACTCATAGTAGGCATAAAAGATGGGTTGTCCGTTTTTTTGTTGGTAATAAATATGATACAGTAGGTATCAATAATGATTATAACTACATTTCAGAAAAAGCAATTGAATTAGGAAAACTTTTAGAAGTTGAAGTATTTGATAGATCAAAAGAATAAGTTCCACGTGGAACATTTTTTTTGTTAATGTTTTTTAGTAGTTCTAATTCGAGTTTATAAAGTGATTTAAACTTTTTTTGATTCTGGCGAAAAATAGTTATTTTTTGATCAATTGAAAAAGTTTAAATCACTTCTATATAAAAAAACAAGTAAAAAGTATAAGTGTAATAATAGCAATGTATATTTTTTTATAAATGTGTTTTCTTGTATAAGAAAAAATTAAAATAGTGTTTGTTAAGTGTATAATACGATCTGTTTTATGTTTTGAAACAATATTATAAAAAAGTATCAGTTTGAAGAGAAACTCTGTATCAAGAATAGTTTTTTGATCCTAAAACTATTTCTGATACATTTCTTATTAAAATTGAAACTATTGAATTGATGAATATGGAATTCTAAAATATCAAAATGTATGACAGGTTAATGTAATATTAATATGTGATTTGATTAAACAGAATAGGATGATAGTTGTTTTCTAAGAATTTAAATATTCTATTGTAAATAATAGATAAATATCATAAAATAGAAATATGATAAATAAAATTAGCGTCTTGTTAATATTATTCTATCTGTTTTCATGTGTTCCTGTTCATAGAGTTAAACAAGTTGATAATTTTAGAATAGAATTAGAAGATGAGTTTAATGATGAGCAATTTTTATTTAAACCACCGTTTTCTTATGGTGATGTGAAACGATCGTTACGAAAACAGTTTAAATTAAAAAATAGTCAGAAATTAGAAAATTTTGAAAACAAAACTATTTGATGAATTCGAAATGGATTTTAATGTTATAATAAGTTTTGAAGGAGATAGATCTGTTACTTCAAATTATTTACCATTTGTTATTTATGGTGATGAACCAGAAGAAATGGTAAATAATTTGAAGTTTTTGTGAAAATTAAAATATTTGATAGTAACGGTGGTAATTGTTTATCTACTCATTCTTTATTTTATGACAAAACACGATCCTTTTTGATTCATCTTAAAAACAATATAAAAAAAGAACCTTTATTTTAAATCAACAGTATTTACTATATGAACAAGCAGAAGACGTTGGATCTTTTTATAGAATGTAAAGATCATACAGTTTCAGGAGAAAAATTTCAATTACTTTATGACAAAGAGTATGATATGTTGATTACTTCTCCAAAACCTAATAATAATGAATTGAGTAAATATTATGAAAGCGAAGATTATATTTCTCATACAGATTCCAAACGATCTTTTTTCGAAAAACTTTACCATACAGTAAAGACATATTCTTTAAACAAAAAAGTTAAACTTATCTATAAGCTAAACAATCACCCAGGTAAACTTCTAGATATAGGAGCAGGAACAGGTGATTTTTTGAATGTAGCAAAACAAAAAGGTTGGCAAGTAGAAGGGGTAGAACCAAATGATCAAGCAAAAAAAATAGCAAAGCAAAAAGGAGTCACATTACAGGCTGATATGCTAAGCTTAGAATCTCATCATTTTGATGTTATTACAATGTGGCACGTTTTAGAACATGTTCCTGATTTGAAAGATCAAATCAAAAAAATTAAAAAAGCTATAAAGCCAGGTGGATTTGTTGTTATTGCCGTTCCTAATTTTAAATCTTTTGATGCAAATTACTATAAGTCGTTTTGGGCAGCATATGATGTACCGAGACATTTATGGCATTTCTCTAAAACATCAATTCAAAAATTTTTTAAAGAAGAAGGTTTAGACCTAGTAGAAATACAACCTATGAAGTTTGATTCATTTTATGTCTCTCTTTTATCAGAGAAATATAAGCGAGGTAAAATGAATTTTATAAGAGCATTTTGGCTAGGAATACGTTCAAATTATTTAGCTAAACGATCGGGTGAATATTCTTCACATATTTATATACTTAAAAACAACTAAAACTCTTTTTAGAAGGTTTTTTTATTGTTTTAACCATATAAGGTGTAATTAGATATCTTTTTATTTTAAAGTGCTTAAAGCGCTTTATTTTGACTTATTTATAATAGTTTTTATATATTATAAAAACAATATTAATTGTTTTTTCTTATACATGTTTTTTTGACTAGATATATTGGATAACATCAATCTAACTTTGATATTTTTGCTTTGAATTAAATTTTTGAAAAATGAAAAAAATAGTATGGCTTGCAAGTGCGCTATTAATTTTAACTTCTTGTAATCAACAAACAGAAAAAACAGGTTATGTAAATAATACCAAAGTTGTTTCTGATTTTAAAGAAATGAAAGTTGCACAAGAAAAGTGGACAAAGCGTAATAATGAAGTGCGAGCAGAACTTGAAGAAAAAGCAAAGCAATTTCAAATAGAGGTACAAGGTTACCAGAATATTATGAAATCTATGTCTGCATCTAATAGACAGAAGAAGGAGCAAGAATTAATGGCAAAGCAACAGGAGTTACAAAGAGAGCAACAAGCCAGAATGCAAGAAATTCAGCAAGGAAGCCAGGTAGAAATAGATTCTATTATAGGTAAAGTAAAGACTTTTATAGAAGGGTATGGTAAGAAGAATGGATACACCTATATCTATGGTGATACAGAAACCAGTAATATACTCTATGGTAAAAAAGAATTAAACCTTACAGATGCAATTCTTAAAGAGTTGAATGGTGGTGAAACTGTAGAAAAAACAGAAGATAAGAAAGAAGAGTAATCTTCATTTTATAACAATTTATTAAGCCCCATAGATATTCTTTTCTAATGGGGCTTATTTGTAAGTATAATAGGATACTTAAAAGTATCTTTGAATATTTGATTACTGGGTAATACTATGTGTACATAGTATATTTTTGTAGAAGGTAGAAAAGAAACATTATGTATTGATTTGTAATGATATAATAGTTATACTTATGAAGTAGAGCTTTATCTAATTTCAACACTATTTTTTACACTTAATCGAAGAAAAAATGAATACTAAATAATTGGTAGTTACAGGAAAAGCATAAAAAAAGTATACTTTTTTACTTTTTTACTTGACAATACTCTTGTTTTTTTAACAATAAGAGGAGTATATTTGCAACTTTTATTTAGCTATAAAATAATTTTTTACGTGTACTCAAAGGTTTGATTAACAAAAAATTATGTATATTGATAGCTTTTTAGGAGTGTAATATGTTTGATTGAATTCAAAAAGTTAATAAAAAGTGAGAAAAATATTACAAAAAAAACTTAAATTTTAGTTTGTTATAAATATTTAATTTATAATTTTATGACTTGGTAAAAAAATATTAACAATATTATTAACAAGCGCCCCAAATCGCAAAGTTAATATCGCATATTCACCTTAATTATAAGTGTGATATCATGAAAAAAAAACTTAACCTATCGTTATTAATCGGAATGCTGGTGTTTCTGAACTTTCAGGAAATACGAGCACAACGTATTGTTGGTGCACCAGATTTTGTAAATGAATCTGGTGGAGTAATGTCCGCTGTTTGTAGCCAACCGATTAGTCTTTTTAGTGTAGTTGCCAATATGTCCCCTGGACCTGCTCTTCCTGCTACCAATGAATTTATTTTAGAACTTTCTGATGATACAGGAAATTTTGGTAGCCCATTAGAGTTAGCTCGAGTAACTGGTTCCAATGATGTAGATTTTGTAGATTCTGAAATTCGTTTTGATGGTGTTCAGATTCCAGAAGATACAAATGGTGATAACTACAGAATAAGAATAACATCATCTGAAACAACTATTGTAAGTGCCTTATCAAGTTCAATACCAATTTATTATTATAGAAACGATTTATCTTTAAGAATTAATAACACTGAAAATGTTATTCTTTGTAATGTTGTAAATTTTGTACGTACTGTTTCTATCGGTATTACTGATATTGATGATGATAGTGTTGTTAATCCCGATCAATTTACATACGAATGGTTTAAAGGTGGTTTTCCGTTTGGAACCCTTATTGCTGGTGAAACAGGCTCAAGTATAGACATTACTCAAAATGATTTAGATGGAAGTGGTGAAGCTATCTATTATGCTCAAATTAATTTAGGTGCATGTAATTCACAATTTCCATCTTCTAGAACAAATAATTTTACGATCCAGTTAATTGACCCTGCAGATGTGCGAATTCTTGAAGAGCCAAGTGTTAATTTTTGCCCACAGGATATAGGAAAAACTTTAAACTCTAGTGTTACAGATTTTAGAAATACGTATCAATGGCTTAAAGATGATGTTGAAATTGAAGGTGCAATAGATTCTGATTATCAATTGCCAGATAATGATTTTGGAGGAGTATATACGCTGGAAGTTACATATAGTGAAGATTGTTCTATAACAACCTCGCCAGTTACAGTGGTTAATAATGGGTCTTCAATTACAACCCCTTTGCTAGAAAACATGATTTTGTTACCACAAGAAACGATTACATTAGAGGTTACAACAGATGCACCTGTTTCTCCTTCTATTAGTTCTTTTCAGTGGTTTAGAAATACGAGTCCTCTCACTGGTATATTAGCCTTAACTGATCCCACAATATCTATAGATATAAATAACCCAGATACATATAGAGTTCAGATTGTTGCAGATGATGCTTGCTCTAGTGTTTTAACATCTGCCACAGATATTTATTCTCCTATTGCAATAGGAATTGAGATTGGACTATCAGATGATTTTACATGTGAAGATAGCAATGTAGTTTTAGAAATTAAAGACATGTTTGGTTTTACACAAAACGGTAGTGGAGCTCCGCCACAAATATCCCTTACAGAAAATCAAATTTCATTTTTTAATTTTGAATGGTATAAAGATGGTCAAGCTACAGGAATTACTACTACTACATTGGATATTGAAACTTCTCAAGAGAATTCTAACTATACATTGATGGCGAATCTGATTACTGGAGAATTTACTGATATCGTATCAAATGAGTTAACATTGACTACAATACCTTCTAATATAGAAATAGTTGCCTCTTCACTTACAATCCCAAACAATGAATCGGTTACTTTAACCGTTCCTGTGAATGCTAATTATACTTATGAATGGTTTAGAGTTGTAAATGACACCAATGAATTAATAGCAGGTGCTTCTGGTAATACAATAGAAGTTACAGAAGAAGGAGTTTATTTTGTAAGAATATCATCTTCAATATGCTCTTTTGATACACCAACAATAAATATTGGTAATGTACCAGGAATATCAGAGATTATACCCAATATAGTAACACCAAATAGTGATGGTATCAATGATAGTTGGTTGTTACCTTCATCATTATTTAATCAACAAGATGTCGAGATTACAATTTATAACTCGAGAGGTCAAATTGATTTTACATCAGCGAATTATCAAAACAACTGGCCCGAAGAAAATTCAAAATCTTCTGGTCAGGAACCGTTTTATTATTATATAATAACAAAAAATAATTCCGTGGTCAGAAAAGGTTCGATAACGGTAATGAGATAGTTTTATGGTCAAAAAATTACTTTTAATAATTGTATGTATATCCTTTAACCTTCTTAGAGGACAAGACGAGAATACTACTACTTATGGTGTACTACCTACCGATATCCCTACTCATAACTTAGTAAAATATAATAGATTTTATTTTAACCCAACCTTTTCTTTAGTACGAGAAAATAAAAAATCTATTAATGTTTATAACAAAACACAATGGGCTTCTTTTAATGATAACCCACAAACTTATTTAATTAACTATACAGCTAACTTTGATGAACAAATCGGAGTTTCTATTGGTTTGCATCAGCAAAACGAAGGTATCTATAGATATTTTGGAGGAATAGCAAACTTCGCTTACAATGTAGAGATAGATAGAGATATGAACCTTACTTTTGGTATGAATCTTGGTTTTTCACAAAGTGGTGTAAAATCTAATATTGATGCTGCTACAAGTATTATTTTGAATAGCGGAGTAGAAGTAAGTGACCCTGTTATTCTTAATTATGAAAAAAGTTCGGTTTTTCAGTTAACCCCTGGAGTAAATTTTAATTATGCTGAATTTGATGTAGGAGTTTCTGTATCTAATCTCGTTGCGTATAATTTAACAGCTAGTGAATTACTAACTGATAACATGGCCTTTAGGGGTCACGTTATGTATACAACAAGTTTACAAAGAAGGTCTGATAAGACAATCAAAGGAATGGTATACGCAAATATGTTACCTGATACTGGTGCAGATTCAAATCTTAGATACGGTGGTAATGTTATTGTCGATTTACCAGAATTAGGTTGGGCACAGGCAGGCTATAATAGTTTTTATGGGGCTTCTGTAGGTATTGGAGGTAATATTACTTCAAATGTCTCTATAGGATATACATATGAAACAGGTTTTGGAGATACCAGTAATTTTGGAGCTACTCATGAAGTAGGATTGGCTTATAATTTTGAAAAAGAGCGCCCAAGAAAGAGAAGAGGCAAATCAAAATCAAGTACTCAAAAAGCATATGAAGAACGAGATTCTGAAATTAGAAGGCTTAAAAAGGAAATTTTAGAACAAAATAAATTAATAAGAGAGTTACAAGAGGAAAAAGGAGAATCTAAGAGCCAATCTCAAAGAGCAATGAGTGATCTCGAAAGATCAATTGCAGAAGCTAAAGAAAAAGAAGCTAAGGCTGCTAGAGAGTTAGAATTGCAACGTGAAGAAGAAGTTAAACTACTTAATAAAAGAAGAGAAGAAGAGCGTCTGGCATCAAGACAGCGTTTAGAAAGAGAAGAGGCATCACAGAAGGAAGAAGAAGAACGTATCGCATCACAACAAAGATTGGAACGTGAGACAGCGCAACAAAGAGCTGAAGAAGAACGTATCGCATCACAACAAAGATTGGAACGTGAGACGGCACAGCAAAAAGCTGAAGAAGAACGTTTAGCATCACAACAACGAATAGAACGTGAGACAACAGAGCAAAGAGGCACAGAACAAAGAATAGCAGCTGAAGAAGCGGAAAGAGAAGCAGAAGCTGCTGCAGAGCAAGAAATAGAAGAACGTTTAGCAGCACAGCAAGAAATAGAGCGTGAAGCAGAAGAGCAAAAGGCAGAAGCAGCACGTTTGGCATCACAGCAACGATTAGATCGCGAAGTAGCAGAGCGAGAAGCAGAGGAAGAGCGATTACAACAAGAAGCGGCAGCTGAGGCAGCACGTTTGGCATCACAGCAACGATTAGATCGCGAAGTAGCAGAGCGAGAAGCAGAGGAAGAGCGATTACGACAAGAAGTAGCAGCTGAGGCAGCACGTTTGGAGACACAGCGACGACTAGAGCGTGAGGTAGCAGTTCAAGAAGCAGCACAACAAGCAGAGGAAGAGCGATTACGACAAGCAGTAGCAGCCGAAGCAGCACGTTTAGAGACACAGCGACGACTAGAACGTGAGGTAGCAGTTCAAGAAGCAGCACAACAAGCAGAGGAAGAGCGATTACAACAAGAAGCGGCAGCTGAGGCAGCACGTTTGGCATCACAGCAACGATTAGATCGCGAAGTAGCAGAGCGAGAAGCAGCACAACAAGCAGAGGAAGAGCGATTACAACAAGAAGCGGTAGCTGAGGCAGCACGTTTGGCTGAAGAGGAGCGATTACGACAAGAAGCGGCAGCTGAGGCAGCACGTTTGGCTGAGGAAGAGCGATTACGACAAGAAGCGGCAACTGAGGCAGCACGTTTGGCTGAAGAGGAGCGATTACGACAAGAAGCGGCAGCTGAGGCAGCACGTTTGGCTGAAGAAGAGCGATTACAACAAGAAGCGGCAGCCGAAGCAGCACGATTAGCAGAGGAAGAGCGATTACGACAAGCAGCCGCAGCATCTAGGTCAGAAGAAAAAGAAGAAGGGTTAGATGAAATTAAGAAAGAATTAGATAATAGTAGTCGAATTACAGATAAAATATTTGCACGACGAGATTCATTATTAAACACAAGTATGAATGTTGATAAGAGGGAGTTTAGTAAGCTTTTAGAATCTCTAGTTAGTATGGATACAGATGCAGAAGAAGCTAAAAATGAATCTGACCCTGCAAGTTCAAAAAGGCTTACTGCAAAGAATAGATTTGTGAAATTTGCTGAAACGTCTAGGCCGCAAGCTCAATTTGCTACCAAATATATACCTGGATACCCAGAAGGATATTATCTTATTGGTAATGTATTTAAAGGAGGAGCTTATGCAGATAAATTTACAGGAACCTTAAAAGATTTAGGGTTTAATGACTCTCAGATTATACTTAATCCAGAAAATCAATTTCAATATGTTGCTATAGAAAGCTATACTGATAAAGATGAAGCAGCAGAAAAGTATTTTAATAATATTGATAATAGGTATTTTGGAGATATGTGGATATTACATATTGCCAAGAATAGAGTAGAATCATATAAAAAACTATTACAAGAAACACGTTTGATAAAAGACACTGTAAAAGATGATACAGTCTTGACAGAGAGTTTGTCTTTTATTGGAGGACACAATATAGAAAATGGATATTATCTCATTACAAATATTTTCAAAAGAGAAAATTATTTTGAAAGAGGAATGGCCAAATTAAGATCTCAGGGACTGGAGCCGCAATATTTCAGAAACCCGAAGGATAATTACATTTATGTGTATCTGAAGAGATATGGCACTATAGACGAAGCGAAACAAAGCTTATTCTCTAATGTCAATAACTCATATGATGGAGATCTTTATATACTAAAAGTACAATAACCCCAAAGATGGATGACTATGGAATCTATAGAGAATATTTTAAAACTCCTAGAGAAGAAAGCTAATTACAAACAAGTATTTTTAGCTTTATTTCTATTTTTTAATGCTGCGTTGATGTTTTCTCAACAAGGTTTTCAGCATCGTAGAGATACTACTGTGAGAGGAGATGTATTAATGGCTGGTAATGCTATTTTAGGATTAACCAATAATCCTCCCAATAGTGCTTATAACATTATGGGAACTAGTAATGGTGGAACTAATCGTAATACAGCATATATTGATATAGATGGTGATAATACTACATTTAGTTCTAGTAGTGCTGATTTGTTAGATCCAAATATTGGGTGTTCAAGTATTGTATCTGCTGGTTTATATTGGAGTGCAAATTATTATTTGGCACGACAAGATTTTCCTAATAATTATTCTAATACTAATATTAGTAGTGGTACCAATACACGTACTGTACTTACCATTAACAATACTACTATTGCAGGAGTATATACAGTAAGAAATGATGAGTTTAGTAGTGATAACTCTGATATAAGATTACGACCAGCTTCTTCTAATTTGGTAGTAGCACAACCCACTAGTGGGTGTGGGATTACCAATGGTGCTGCTTTGGTAGGTAATATTGCTGTTGTACAAACAGGAGGAGGTTGTTCTGATAGAAATAAAGTGTTAAATGCTCAGGCAGCAGGAGCTATAGGAGTTGTTATTGTAAGCTCTAGTGGTAATTTACATAGACTTTTGGGGGGAGGAAGTCAAATAACCATACCATCTGTTACAATTGGTAATGATGATATAGGTGGTGGTAACTTAATTACACAGCTTCAGGCTCAAGCCAATGTAGTGAATGCAACCCTTTCTACCACAGGAAATGAGGATACCACTAATTTATCAGCAACCGATGTACGTAGATTAGGAACAGCAGATTTTCAAAATATTAGATTAGGTTTTGGTCCTTCAGGAAGTGTTAGTTATTCTCCAGTTCAACCTCAGGTTGGTACATTGCCCATTACACTAGGTAGTGGTGCCATTGTAAATACGCATCCAGGGGTAATATACGATGGATATAGTAATACTGTATCAAATAATAATGCTAATGCTACAGATAATGTACCGTATGTATGTTATGCAGATGTTACAAGTATAGTACGAAGTAATGGATATGGTAGATATACAGTTGCTGATATGAAAGCTACATTGGGGGTTACCTCTGGTGTTTCTGGAGCAGCAGGAGGATGGACCTTAGTTGTTATTTATGAAGATCCGAGTCCTGCTTCAGTAAATAGGTTTATATCAGTTTATGATGGATTTAGAGAAATACAATCAGGTGCTGCCCCTGTAAATTTACCAATTACTGGATTTACAACTTTGCCAGCTCCAAACCCTGTAAATGTAAGGTTAGGTTCTGCCTCATTAGAAGGAGATAATGGTATTACAGGAGATAATTTATTAATTCAAAATGCAGGAGGTACTTTTGTACCTATTGTAGATGCTGTTAATCCAAACGGGAATTTCTTTAATAGTTCTATATCAGTTGATGGACTGTATACGACTAATCGTAATCCAGCATCTAGAAACACACTTGGTTTTGATTCGGATATTTTTGATCTAGCTAATGATAGTAATGGTCTAATACCCAATGGCGCTACCAATGCAAATTTTCGGTTATCTACAACGGGAGATACCTATCAGTCATTTTTGTTAGCATTTTCTGTAGAGAACATTATACCAGAGCTTAGAATACTTAAAGAAGTGTACAACCCTAGTGATCTATCCACACCTATTAATAATTCTTCAGTTGGATTAGGAGATCAATTGGTATATAGATTACGTGTAGAAAATATTGGTAATGAAGATTACTTAGGTAATGTAATCATTGATGATGAATTACCCGCAAATGTGGATTTATTGAGTGTAGATGGTATTAATGTAAGTACGAATCCATCAGGAAACTTAATTACAATTCCATCAATAAGTTATACAACTTCTGGAATAGGAACGGGAGGTGTACAAACCATACAATTTTCTGTCCCTCCTAATTTACTCACACATAGTGAATCTGGAGCACCAGGTACAGGAGAACTTACCATAGATTTTATTGTACAGTTGGTAGCTACTTGTGATGACTTAAGAGATGCATGTTCCGATAGAATAACAAATACTGCCAGAGGTACTTATAGAGGTATTTTATCTAATACACTTGTAAGAGATGATCCAAGTAGTAGTGCTCTTTTAGCTTGTGGTAGTACTGATGGGTTAGCTACCAATTTTTTAGCAAATGTTGGTGCATGTAGTCAAGACGTTAGTTTTTGTGGTGGAGATCTAATTTTGGTAGCAGGAGATGGATATGATGAGTATGTATGGTCAGGACCTGGGGGGTTTTCAACCACTACAACTATAAATACTGTAACTGTACCTGGTGCAGTTTCAGGAACATATTCTGTGATTAAGAGAGATACGACACCAGATAGTCAAGGTAATGTGTGTATGACACTTACAGAAGAATTTGTAGTCACAGACTTTACTATAATAGCGCATCCATTACAGGATGATGCAGTGACAGAAAATTTTATAACTTATTATGATGCTTCTAGCGGAGGATGTAATGTTCCTTTGGCTAAAATAAACTTATGCGGAAACCAGCAATATACTGTTGATTCAGGATTTGCTCCTGATAATATTGTTAATATTACTTGGCAAGAACTTACAAACAATAGCTGTCTAGATAGAGGTGATAATTGTCCTGCGGTTACAGGAGGATGTGATGCTTTAGCAAACTGGACAACAATAGCAACCCCACCCAAAACAACTAGTTACGGATTTACTGATGCTGGTGAATACAGAATTGTTGTAGAATTTGAAGGTGGATGTACTCAAGTATTTTATTTTGATATCAACAAAAACAACTACCAACCACAAGTAGATATTGTGGATATGGAGTGTAATAATGATGGATCAGTACAGGTAAATAATTTTACAGCAGGTGGAACCTTAAGATTTTTGATTAGAGATCAAACGGCTGTAGCACCTACTTTACCAGGAGATTTAGGATTATTTACAAACACAGATGGTCTTTTCCCAATTGCTTTTCAAGTAAACCCTTATTTATTTACTGTATATGCGGTTGATACAGCTTTCCCAAATTGTATTTATGAGATAGACGGCACAGTACGAGCTTTTCAACCAGTATTCGATGTAGATGCTTTTCATCCTGAATGTGTTGATACTACCAATGGAAATGCTTTAGGAAGTATCAACATTGAGGTTACAGGAGGTGCTCCTCAATATGAATATCATATTACGGGAGGGCCTGATAATATAGATATAGTAACAGGTAATAGTGAACTCAATAATGGAGACCATTTATTTACTGGCTTAAAACCAGGAAACTATACTATAGAAGTGGTATCTAATCGTAATCCAGATCCAGAATGTTTGCATAGTGAAGTAGTAACTATTAATGATGCGCCTGATTTTACAGCAGTAGCTCGTATTATTGCTCCACCAACTTGTGATACAGGGGCCATAGTAGAAGTAATTGTTACTTCTCATGGTCAACCAGGGGCAGCAACAGGACCTTATCGATTTGCAGAACAAGGAGGAGTTTTTCAGAGCCCAGCTAGTGGAGATCCAATAGATAGATTTGAATTTACACTTCCTACAACAGCAACTACAGCAGACGAATTTATTTTTGAAGTAAGTGATACTTCTACAAGGCTAGGATGTGTAATTGAAGCAAGAGTGAATGGCCCAGAACCTTATGTACCTATTGCAATCCAAACGATTACAGTTACAGATCCTGTTTGCCCTACAGACTTAGGAAGAATCCAAGTAGAGCTTACTCCAGCATCTGCTGTTACAGGTAGAACATTTATCTATGAATTATTAGATAGTACAGGAACAGTGGTACAAACGATAACAAGTACTAGTATTGATAGAACATTCCCTAGTGTTGCTGTGGCTACTGGATACACGGTAAGAGTTTCACATAATAATACAACTGATCCTTCGGGCAGTCCAATTTGTCCTGTAGAAATGGGAACGTATGATATTGATGGAGCGATAGCTGTTGCTTTTGATGCTGCATTAACTAGATCTTTAAGTTGTAATACAGGTATAGATGCAGAAGCACAGATTACCATTGATAATTTTCAAGGAGGAGTATCAGGTACCTATGAATGGGCTACAAATCCAGCAGGACCTTTTACAGCTTTAGTAGGTACTTCACTGGTAATAAACGCTACTGGTGTTACAACCGCAACATCATATACGATATATGTAAGAGATCCAAGTGCCCCAGATTGTGCAGTACCTCAATCTGTTGCTATACCAGCTCTATTAGATCTTGATAATGTGGTATTGGCAAATGAGAGAGATTCTGATTGTGCAAATCAAACTTTTGTAGGAGATATTTCTGCTTCTCCAGCGTTGTCTGCTGCAGATGTAGGTAATGCTGTTCAAATTGCATTTACAGTTACTCCAGCACCCGCATCAGGTCCTGCAACATTTAATATAACAACTACTGCTGGTATTCAGACACTTACTTTTGATAGAAATGTTAATTATACAGTTACAGCGGTAAGAAGCGATAATCAATGTGATGCTGAGTTATCATTCAATAGAGCTTTATTACCAGAAATTGATATTACCAGCGCTACAGAAACCAGCGCGATAACTTGCTTTAATGATACTGATGGTGCTTTTACATTTAATGTAGCAAACAGCGGTTCATTTAATTATACAATAACAGGACCATCACCAGCATTAACGGTAGTGGTTACAGGAACTTCTGCAACAAGTTCGGTAACAATTGAAAGCCCAGCTACACCATTAGCGGTAGGTACATATACGATTACCGTAGAAGACACTAGCTTAACAAGTAATAATTGTACAGATACAACTACAGTTGATATTACTGGTCCTGCAACAGAACTTACAATTTCTGCTACTGCCACCTCTACAGATTGTAGTGCTAATACAGGTACTATAACTGCGACAGGAAATGGAGGAAGAGGAAGCCATCAATATCGACTTGTAGATAGCGCGAGTACAATAGTAATTGATTATCCAAATACTGATAATGTATTTCCTGGCTTGGCAGCAGGTACATATACTATATTTGTTAGAGATGGTAATTCTTCTGATGCTTGCGAAAGATCTACCACAGCCGAGGTAATACAATCTACTTCGCCTACCATTGCAGCGGTAGCTGGAGGAGATGCTTGTGTAGACAGTGATCCTGCATCACAATGGATAACAATTACACCTAGTCCAACAACAACTGCTGTAGGACCATTTGAATATACATTAACAGGTCCTGTAACAGCAAACGATGTTCCAGTAACATTTTTATCGACAACACCTCCAGTATCTGCTCCTGCAAATACTTTTGAAATTGATAACTTAATTGCAGGAAACTATTCGGTTACAGTAACCAATACAGAAACCAATTGTGTATCAACTCTTGTTTCATTTACAATAAACCCAGAGCTTACTATAACGGCAGCACTTGCTAAGGATATAGATTGTAATTCTGAAGCAAGCATTACGTTTATAGCTTCTGGAGGAAGTACTGTGTATACACAATACGATTTATATAATCCACCTGTACCTCCAGCAACTACGCCAACTTTGGTACAGGCAAATATAACATCACCACATGCGACAAGTACTCCAGGAGATTATTTGATAGGAGTAACTGATGATGCTGGATGTACTGCATTTTCGAATACGAGAACAGTAACACCGTTTGATGCAGTAGTGGCAACATTAACCCCTACTAATCCTTCATGTCCTGGTCTTACCAATCCAGATGGAACCATTCAAGTTGAAGTGACTGTTGGGCAAGGGCCATTTACCTATGTTCTTGATGGAGACTTAACTACTCAAATAGGGCCTACTGGAGATACGACAGTAACTTTTAATAATGTTGGCGATACTCCAAACCCTCACACTGTAACCATTACTGATGGTTCTGGTGGTACACCAGCTTGTACGTTTAATTTTACAACAATACTTACAGACCCTGATCCAATTGTTCCAACAATTAATATAGAAAGAGATTTAAGTTGTGTGGCTCCAACCGATGCGATTATTCGTATTTCGGGAATAGTAGGAGGTTCAGGAAGCTGGGCATATACTTTGGATCCATCAACAGGATATACAAATATTACGACATTCCCAGTAGATATCCCAATTAGTACAGATGCAACATATACCGTACATGTAGCAAATCAAGGTTCACCAGAAACCTGTTCAGTGCCTACAAATATTACGATAGAAGCTGTAACAGAAATAACAGATCTTAGTTTTTCAGCGACTGCCGTTCAATGTACTGCACTTACTTCTAACGTTACAGTAACACCTACAATAGTAGGATCGGGTAGTGTTATAGAATATGAAATTACCGCACCAGCACCAGTAGGCCCACAAGCGTCGAATTTATTTAATAATCTTGCTCCAGGAACCTACACGTTTTTAGCAAGAACAGATGATGGTTGTGTGTTTAGTGAAAACTTTATAATAGAAGATATTGATCAAATCGTTGTAAATGCAACTCCAGTTAACGAGCCTACATGTAATGGAGGTTCAGATGGAGAGTTATCATTTACAGTATCTGGAATAGATATTCCAGCAACCGCAACATATGAATATGAAATTACAGGTGGAACACCTGCAATTATACCTATTACAGCAACGGGTCAAACAGCAGTTACTATTCCTACAGGAGATGTATTGCCAGCAGGTAATTATACAATAAGGGTTACTGATGAAGCAACTCTTTGTGAAGTAACCACAACAGTTACCATTGGTCAACCTGATGTAGTTAATTTTGATATTGACACAGTGGTTCAGGATTGTGCTACCAACACCAATACAGTTACGATAAGTAACCCTAGAGGAGGTAGTGGAACAGGGTACACGTATACGTTAAGTAACTCAGGAGGAACATTAGTAGGACCAAGCAGACCTGCAAGTGATCCATATTTGAACGTTCCTAATGGAACAGGGTATCAACTTGTTGTAACAGATAGTAATAGTTGTATTTCGGCTACACAAACTTTAGATATTAATCAATTGCCACAACTTACAGCAACTTTAGATGCTGCAAGTTCAGACTTTTGTTTGGATGATGGAGCAATTAATTTTACTGTAGATATTGATGCTGTTAATGCAGGGACTCCTCCTTATACTTATAATGTTACTTTGGGCGGTGTTGTGGTAATTCCAGATACGAATGTTCCTGGACCTTCATTTACAACTTTACCTAATTTGACAGCACCAGGAGATTATATAATTACTATTTTTGACACCAATGGATGCCCTACCTCTATAACTGTTCCAACAGTTGAGGAACCAGTTCAATTACAGGTAACTCCAGTTTCTGATATTACTTGTGATGCATTAGGTAATCCAGTAAATGCGGCATTCTCTTTAGCGATTCCGGCATCAAACCCTGGATATGCACCTTATACTATTGATGTTTCTTTTGATGGAGGAGCTTTTGCAAATTATTTAACTGCGGTTATTCCACCATTTACTAATTATACGGCTACTTCTGGAGCAGGAACTTATACTTTTAGAGTTACCGATGCAAGAGGATGTACATTTACAACACTTCCATTTAATGTTACAGACCCTGTTGCACCAACAGTAACAGATCCAGATGTTAATTTGGATTGTTCTGGAGATACAGGAACTGTAGTAATTACAGTAACAGGTACTGAAACACCATATGAAATTGATTTCAATGGAGCAGGATTTGTAACCATTACAGGAACTCAAATTACGTTTCCTAACTTGGCTGGTGATGCAGGTGATGCTGATCCAACCACAAACACATCTACGTATAACTATACAGTGAGAAGTAGTAAAGGATGTTTATACCCAGGAAGTGTGAATGTAAATCAACCAGCATTAATTACAGAAGTAAGCAGCGCAGAAACTCCTGTAACCTGTGGTGGTTCAGGAACTGTAACCGATTTAGGTGAGATAGATCTAGAAATTGCTGGAGGAACAGGGAACTACACTTATACTTTAGTTAGAGCCGCTAATTTCTCTGTTAGGCCATTAGTGCCAGCAACTACTGCAGTTGCAACACCAAACCCAACAACTACAGGAACAACCGTTAACTTTATAGGGTTAGATTTTGGTCAGTACTTTATTTTTGTTACCGATGCAAATGGATGTACTGATAATGCTCCATTTGGACCATTTAATATTTTCTCACCTCCTAATGATCTGGTTCAGAACATTACAGTTTCTGCAACTTGTCCAGGGGGAGTAACATTCGAAATTGATGTTCAGGGTGGTTCTGGTGTTACTTCACCACCAACAAACCCACCTCCAGGATTTGATATTCGTATTGTAGGAGAGCCTTCACCTGGATTAGGAGATTTTGTGCCTTTAGACGATAGTGTTGGAGGACCTACAGCGGTTGACGCAAATACTCCAATTCGAGATCATACTTATGCAGGTCTGAGTTTTAATAGAACGTATATATTAGAAGTAAGAGATAATGAAACAGGATGTTTATATCAGGAAATGGTTCCTCCTCAAAACCCTCCGTCTTCTCCTGTTATAATAAACGATGTGGTTACCAATGTAAGTTGTAACGAAACACCAGCATTAGATGATGGAAGTGTTACATTTGATGTTTCTGCATACGGTGCTACAGTAACAGAAATATCATGGGAAGTATTTAATGCTTTTACCAACGTAAGTCTTGGAGCCGCGTTTACAGGTTCTGATAACTCTACACCTGGTCCTGCAATACCTAATGTTCCAGTTACTATTAATAATTTACCACCAGGTGAATATTATGTGGCTATACAAGAAGTTGATGGTACGCAATGTCCGACCAGATATGATTTCTCAATTGATCTTCCAGATCCATTAAATTCAATAGCTACTAATCAGACACCTGCAAATAGTTGTGGGACTAATGCTCAAGTGATTATGAATACTAACGGAGGAACGCCATTTGCAACACCTCCTGCTGATGGATATAGATATGAAGTAGTACCTACGGGTGCTGGAGATCCTGGAGTTTATCCTTTAACAAGTAATGTAATTGACTTAGGAAATACAGTTCAAACTTTAGATATATGGGCAGCCGATTCAAACGGATGTAGTTTTGGGCCAATTACGGTGACAACTGTTGTTAATCCGTTGCCAACAGTTACAGCTTCGTTTATAGATGATTGTGCTTATGATAATACAAACGTAATAGATATCGATGGAACAGGTCTAGGAACATTGACATACCAATTAGGCGCAGGAACTCCTGTCGCTGGTAGTATTGACAATAATAACCACCAATTCATTGTTTCTGCACCAGGAACATATACTATTACAATTACAGATGAATCTGGATGTACAAATACAGATACAGTAACGGTTTACATACCACTACAAATAAGTCCAGAATTTACCACTGCACCTGATTGTAATACGGCTAATGGAGTAATTGATGCAACAACTATTGTTTCAGGAGCTGCACAAGGTACGTTGACGTATGAACTACAAGATAGTACAGGTACAGCTACAGGTAATACAACAGGTGATGCTTCAGGAATATATACAGGAGTTGCTCCAGGAAGCTATATTGTAGAAGTAACAGATGACGGTAGAGGAACAACTCCTTTCTGTTCATTTACTGCTCCAGTAAGTATAGAAGCTCCAGAAGAACCCGTATTAGTTCCAGAAACTACTTTTGTTAGCTGTATAGGAAATACTGATGGAGTAGTTACTGCGGCATTAACACCAGCTTCTACAGATTCAGATCCAACGGTGGTTTATGAATATAGAATTACAGCTTCAACCTCTGCAACACCAGCAGTGGTTCCAACTCCTTATCAAACGAATTCAGTATTCTCAAGTTTGGATAATGGAACTTATACGGTAGAGGTTAGGGCTACGAAACCAAATGGATCATTAAATGTATTTTGTTTTGATACAGAGGATTATATTATAAATGATCCAACTGCGGTATCAGCAACAATTTCATCCACAAATTACTCGTGTCCAGCTGGAACAGAAAGCGTACCTGTTATTACAATAGATAATATTTCTGGTGGAACAGGATCCACCTATACTATTTCTTATACGGTAGATGGTACTCCAGTTGTAGCATCTCCAGTAGATCCTACAACTTTGGATACTGATCCTGCAGCTGGTATTCAGATCGTTGCGGTTATACCTGGAGATTATATATTCACAATATATGATAGTAATAACTGTCCTACAGTACAGCCAACAGAAACCATACCTGTTTTCCCAGAAATTACTGACCCAACAGTGGTTAGAGATACTTCTGCAACGAATAATGGAGAAATTTCCTGTGATAATGGTGAAACAGTTACAGTTACTATAACTGGCGGAGTAGGACCATTTAATTTTGTAGAAACTAGTGGAGCTGTACCTGCTCAAAATGGTATCGTTGCAGGAACAGGAGATACTGCTGTTCCAGGTGTTCAAACTGTGGCAACTTTTGTGTTACCATCAGTAGGGACTTACCAGTTTACCATAACAGATACAGACGCTAACGGAGCTTGTCCTGTAGATTCACCAACATATAGAGTTGATCCATTTGATTCTATTGAGGCAAGTGCGGTAGAAGCTACTCCAGTAAATTGTAATGGAGCCTCTACAGGTGAACTTGATTTGACTGTATTAAATTATACAGGAGATTTCGATTTTAGAGTTGTAAATACAACTACAGCAGCAGTAGTTACTTCAGGAAGTATTACTGCTCCATTTACAAATCCAGTTCGTATAGGATTACCTGCAAATGGAGTGCCAGCAGGTACATATGTAGTAGAGGTTGAAGCATTAGCTGCGCCTTTCTGTGATACTACTACAGATCCATTTACGATTACACAACCAGAACTATTAACATTAGCAATAGATGAGAATATCAATGCTAATTGTAATGAAGATGCTAGAGTAACAGTTTCTGTAACTGGAGGAACAGGGCCTTATACCTATAGAGCAGATGATGATGGTATTGCTCCATTCTTATTTGAAACAACTACTGCTAATACTACTGAAACATTTTTATTACCAGCAACAATCGCTGGAACTACATATATAATAAGTGCTATTGATACTAATTCTTGTACATCAACACCAGTTTCTATTAATGAAACTGTGTTTAGAACAGGAGATCCAACAGTAGACTCAGTAACTTGGACAGATTCTTGTGTGTTTGATGATAGCTATACCATACGAGTGGTTGGTACTAGTAATGTACCAGTAATAGCTCCAGCTACTAATGCGTTAACTTTTGAAATAGGTGCTGTGGGTAGTGGGCAAGTAGCAGGAAATGTGAATGGAACTACTCATGACTTTACTGTAACTACACCAGGAACGTATACTGTAAGAGTATATGATGAAAATGGTTGTGTGTCTACTGATGAAACAATTACTATAGTACCAGAGTTAACCATTAGTGCTACGTTTACAGGAACACCAGAATGTAGAACAAGTGTTAATGGACAGATTACTGCGACGGTTACAGGAGGTTCGGACTTTGTTGCCAACCCAGGTAACTTTATCTTTACATTAACAGGTACAGATAGTAGCGGAACACCAATTGCTCCAGTTGTACAAACAGGTGCAGGTGGAAATATATTTAACGGTATTACTGCTGGTTCTTATACTGTAAGTGTTACCGATAGTAATGTACTTCCTGCAACTGGCTCAGGATGTTCTGTAAATGATTCAGTTTCTTTACCTATACCTGTACTACCTAGTATTACAGCCGTAGGAGAAGCAGTTTCATGTATAGGTGATAGTGATGGTAGAGTAGTTATTACTCTTGACCCAACTACAGATGATGGGCAACAATATACATATCAATTATTTGTAGATGCTGGAGGAGGTGTTCCAGGAGCTCAAGTAGGAACAGATCAAATTGATAATCCTGTATTTACGAATGTTCCTGTTGGAGATTATGTAACAGTTATCCGATCTAATAGCCTTTGTGAAGAGCAAGCTACGGCCAATGTACCAAACGCAACTCAGGTAACAGCCAGTACTAATGTTGGAAATTATACATGTACGGGAACTAATGAAAATTTCCCAACCGTAACGGTTACCATTCAGAACGGTACTCCTGCATATAGTATTACTTACACAACACCATCAGGTGTAGTAGTTACAGACACAAATATTACGGATGCAGATGCAGTAGCTGTTGGAGTACAGTATGAATTTATAGCTGATGAAAGCGGTACTTATGATATTAATAATGTTACTGATAGTAAAGGTTGTGGATTAGCTACAATCGTACAAGCAATAGTAGATCTACCAATTATGGAAGACCCTACAGTAACGCAAGATACGGCAATCACTTGTCTAGTTGATGAAGAGGTAATAGTAAGCGTAACTGATGGAGTGGGTCCATTTAACTTTGAAGTAGTTAGTGGTCCTGTTGCAGTAGCACCACAAAATAATGTGCCTGCTGGAACTGCTGATAATCCAGGAACACCTGCTATAGAAACCAATGCGACGAATACAACATTTACTCTTACTGACGTAGGTCTATATATATTCAGAATTACAGATCAAACAACAGGTTGTTTTGTTGAGGTAGATTATCGTATAGACGCATTTGACAATATAGAAGTTCGTGCCGAAGAAGAAAGTAGAGAAACCTGTTTTGGTGCAGACGATGGTAGAGGAGAACTATTTATTCTAGGATATGCTGGTGCATTTGATTATACAATTGTAGATGCATCTGGTAGCACTGTATATGATAGTGCTGTCGCTGGAACTACAGAAAATACTGATCTAGATGTGAATACAGAGGACAATTTTGTTATACCTCGTGCTACAGAACCTGGGTTAGGTATTGGTAATTATACAGTAAATATTACTCAGAACGGCATACCAAATTGTACAGGTACAGCCAACTTTACGATTTCTGGTCCTACAAATAATTTCAATATTGTTTTAGACCCAGGTAATCTAGACGAGACCTGTAGCCCTGGATCAGATGGTTCTTTCTTGGCTAGTGTAACGGGTGCACAAGGAACCGTTACTTACACCTTGGCTTTACTAGCTACTCCAGCAACAATAATAGAGACAAATACAGATGGTGTTTTTGAAGGGTATGCTGCAAATACATACGAGGTGACTGCTATTGATGATATGGGTACGTTTACTTGTTCTGATTCTGATACTATAATAATAGATGCCCCAGCAAATGATGTTGCCATTACAGCAATACCAGATAGTAGTGTAAGTTGTTATGGTGTTCAAGATGGTATAATTACTGTTACTGCAAATGGTAGTGATGGGCCTTTTGAATATACACTTACTCCAGCAGGAGAAACAGAAGGTGCTAGACAAGATTCTAATCAGTTTACTTTATTAGCACCAGGAACATATACCGTTACTGTTTATGATAGCCTTAATTGTAGTAATACCACTTCAGCTACTATTAATGAACCCGCTGAGCTTACAGTTAACTTTAGTGCTACTTTGGTAGATTGTACAGGTAACCCTAATCCTACAGTGGATGTTACAGTTACTGGTACTAGTAGTGTAGCAATCACAGAATATGTAGTATTAAATATTGCAGATCCATTAAACCCTATAGAATTGCAAAGAAATGGTACAGGAACATTTACATTACCAGTAGGTGATTATCAGTTCTATGTTATTGATGCCAATGGATGTCAGTCTCAACCATCGGGAGCATTACCAGTAATTGCAATTCCAGATGTAGAAATTACATTAGATACTAGATTTGCATTTGTAAATTGTAATGGAGCTGCAAATGGTATAATTAATGCCAATGTTACTGGAGGTACAGGAGCATATACATATACGCTTAGTGCAGTTGGTAATGTATTAACAGATGGAACAGCATTTACACCAATAATACAATCTAATAGCGAGTTTAGAAACTTAGCTCCTGCAAATTATATCTATACAGTTAATACAGATAGAAGTTGTTCTGATAGTGAATCATTTACTATTATTGATCCACCATTGTTTGAACCAGTATTCTCATCAGAGAATGTAACCTGTGAAGGATTAGATAATGGTTTAATTAGAATTGAAGCGATAGGTGGTACTCCTCCATATTCTTTTGCAATTGATAATGGAGAGTTTTTAAATGATGGTTCTGATGGAGCAGAAGATGGTGTATTTGTATTTGATGAATTGGCACCAGGAATGTATAATGTAATTGCTCAGGATGCTTTAGGATGTAATGAAATTAGAGATATTGAAATTCTAGAACCAAATACATTGATGGTAAGTCCAGATGGAGATCCAACACCAGAAACATGTTTTGGTGATTCTGATGGGCAAGTTACTATTATTATTACAGGAGGTACTGCTCCTTATGAGACCAATATAACCAATAATGATGCTGATTTTGTACAGGATATGTTTACTTATACTGGTTTACCAGGAGGAATTACCACTATCTATGTAAGAGATGCAAATAACTGTAGAATTGATTTACCAGTAAATATTCCAGCTGGTGTAATGTTGAATGCTACTTTAGTTCCAAGGTTAGAATGTCCTGTAAGAGATGAAAATGATCCGTCTGTTATTATACAAGGACCTAGATATTTTGTAGACTTTGAGACATTTGAAAATTCTATAGATACAGATATTATTTATACTCTTACTGGTGTTAATGGTACAGTTAACCCTGCCCAGAATGTTAACCTTGAAGGTAGATTTGAGGTAAATCCAGGAGAATATGAAGGTACTATGGAACACTCAGGTGGGTGTATAGTTGATGTGGGTAGGATTGTTATAGAAGAATATATTCCTTTAGCTATCCCAGTAGCAGAAATGACGAATAATCCTGAAGATCCTAATGAATATGAAATTGTAGCTTCTGGAGGAAGAAGATTTGAGAATAATCCTTTCTATTCGTTCTCATTTACTATTTTACCTGATGGAATGACAGTAAACCAATTACAATCATCAGATTTTACAGAACTACAAGGAAACATTTTTGTAATTAGAGAAACGGCAGATTATGTACTACGTGTAATAGATGCAGATGGATGTGAAATTCGCATAGTACAAAACTTAACATATATCAATATCCGTATTCCTAATTACTTTACTCCAGATAGCCCTAACAGTTCAACAGAAGAACGTTTATGGTATCCTAGACAGATTACTCCAAATACAGATGATCCTTTCTTCTTTGAAAACATGGAAGTAATGGTATTTGATAGATACGGAAGAAAGCTGGCAGAGTTTAAAGGAGATCAACAAGGATGGGATGGACTATATCAAGGAAAACAACTTCCTTCTGGAGATTATTGGTATACTATAATCCTTAATGATATAGATAATAGAGAGTTCACAGGTCACTTTACACTATATAGATAATATATAATCATATAAGTGAGTTATGAGAATTGAGTATAGAACCATAGAATATAGAAGAGTTAACGATCTGTAATTTTTAAAGTTAGATGAAGAAATATATAATCATATGTAGCCTATTTGCAAGTTATTGGACTTTTGCGCAGGAGTTTTTGGCCCCTGTACAGAATCAGTATATTGCAGATAACCCATATTTGATATCCTCTGCATATGCGGGTATCGGAGACTGTTGGCAGGTCAGAGCTTCTGGTTTTGAGCAATGGGTTAGTATTGAGGATTCTCCTGGTACACAATCCTTATCTATCGATGGTAGAATATCGGATCGTTCAGGAATAGGAGCTATTTTGTTTAATGATCAAAATGGAGCAACTACCCAAAAAGGAGTTCAACTATCCTTTGCGCATCACCTTACATTGAGTGAGTATAATAACCAATATCTTTCATTTGGAATTAGTTATAAGTTTACTCAGTTTGGTATTGATACCTCAAGGTTTAACAATGGAGATCCCGATAATCCGTTTAATCCAGGATTAGCAGGTATAAATGTCAATGATTCTAATTTTGATATTGGACTTTTATATCGAATCGGACGTTTCTTTTTGAGTGCAAATGCAGTTAATTTATTACAAAAAGAAATAGATGATTTTAATCCGACAGAGCCGTCACAAATACAGAATTATTATTTGTATACAGGATATACCTTTTATCACAGATTTAGTGATATAGAGATAGAACCTTCTGTATTATATCAAAATTTTGCAGGAGATGGTCGTTCTACAGCAGATCTTAATCTAAAAGTACGTAAAATGCATAGAGGTGATTACTATTGGATAGGTGCGAGTCTTAGATCTCTGGTAGATCAGGATTTTAAACCTCTTTCTATTTCTCCTATGGTGGGAATTAAGAAATCAAACTTTTATGTCTCATATGGATATCAAATTAATGTAAATGAAGTTTTACAACCTACTACAGCAGCAGGATCGCATATGATTACTTTAGGATTTGATTTTGGATGTAGACAAAGTAAATGTGGGTGTACCTATTAGAATTAAAAATTTAAACAAAAAAGGCTGTCTGAAAAGGCAGTCTTTTTTTATTTGTTATTCTGTCCCGTCCTGAAATAGCGTTACACAAAATCACAAGTGTAATGAAAAGAACATATAAAAAACGTACCCAGAAGGATTACTCAATGAGCTTTAAACTTTCTGTAGTTCAGGAAGTTGAGAAAGGAGCGTTGACTTATAAGCAAGCTCAAAAGAAGTATGGTATCCAAGGCCGAAGTACTGGTTTTATAATACTCTTTTACAAATCAAGAAAAACTATAATGATTTTCTAGCAGTTGAGAAGTTTCAAGGGTTTTCTTGATTTCTTTAGCTTGCTCTATTTCGTATGCATCCATGTTATCGGGTTGCATACTATCAATCCAAAATAATGTCCCTTCATTTATAATACTCCGTTGCAGGGTCTTTACTTTAGGCAGATGATTATATACTCCATTGTTTGAGAAATAAGTAAACCATCCTATCCAAAATTTATCGTATAATTGTTCTACATTACCCCACAATTTATCTGGAACAATCACTGCATATTCTGCATTGGTTAATTTGATTAACGTTTCTAACAACCGTATACAAAAAGTTTCTGTATAAAATTCATCATAACCAACTTTTGGAAACTCTATATTAATATATCCTATTCCCTCTCCTTTACCATCTGAAATATCAACTGAAACCTGCACTTCTTTCTCTTTTTTTGTATTAGAATAGCTATTCGAAAACCCTGTAGAATCATAAGAATCTAAATGCATTTGTTTATCATTCTCATCTTTATTGATGTAAGTATAGTCTGTATCATTAATATGCTCAAACACTATAGCATCAAAGTTGGTTAAGTTTTTATCTAGAAATGTCCAGTGACTTGCTTTATGACCCCAACTACATAAGTTTTCAAAAATAGGATGTAGAGGTTGAAGTGTTTGTAATACTACTTTACTAAAATCTAAATATTCTTGAACGGTTAATCTTCTTGATTTAAACCGAATCATTACAATTGTTTTTTCTCTCATAGTTATTTCTTATTTAGGGGTTACTACTACCTTTATTCCTTCCACACCTTCATCACTAAATGATCTGCCTTATGTTGCGGAGGTACATGATATTCTAAATTTGCACCAACTTGTTTGGCTATTTCAGCATCTTTTTTTGCTACCCTAGCAACTTTATCTGCTGCCTATCTTTGCCCTTCTGGTGGCCATCCATCCCAATCTTTGGCATCTATTAATGTATTGGTTTCGGGGTCATAGCCATCAAATTTCTTTTTACCACTAGGCATAATATCTGTTTTTACTACATATTCTGTATCCTTGGGTGCTTTAGTTACATGCTCTTGATATTCTGCTCCTTTTTGTGGGGTTGTTTCTTTTTTCCATATACCTGGACCACCATCACTTTGTCCATGCCTAAATGAAGGTCTGGTATCATTCACCACCGCCCCCAATTCTTCTGGTACAGGAGGTAATTTTGTACCATCTTCTATAGTCTCAGCAGTTTATAACCTATGCCTTTTTCTCTAAAAATTCTGTGGCTATTATTGAAATATGTGGGCTTTCTAAAAATCTAAAATCAAGAAAAAACCTAAGATATTCTGTCATGTCTTCATCCTTTACCTTCTCTACATAGATGGGTAATTCTTTTTGTAGATAGAACTTCATATTGATCACAGTATGCTCAATAGGTATATACAGCTTGATTTTATGCCCCAACCCCTCATAGGGTATGGTTATATACACACTACTTTTAAACTTTGTAACTGCTTTATCCTTATGGTACTTATTGGAGTAGCTATACTCTGAACTTCCATAAAAATATGGGTCGTTTGGGTCTAATTCATTATCATATATGTCTACAGGAATGCTTTCTCGTCAGTGGAATCCATCTACTTTTACAGTATCTAGCGGAATCTTAAACTTGGGTAATGATAACAAAAAGCGTTCAAATTTTTTATAAGCTACTTCTTCTTTAATTTTTGGTCTAATACTCAAAAA
>NZ_PGUB01000032.1:0-47441 GCF_002924285.1 Aquimarina sp. I32.4
TTGACAGCCTCTACCTATGTTACCCATCTAGGGGATTATAAGGAATTCATTACAAAGATGGATTATCATTTGGAAAACCTGAACTCTCTTGTCTTTATAGCAGATGGCGCAAGGTGGATTTGGAAATGGATAGAACAACACTATCCTGAAAGTATACAGATTGTAGATTATTATCATTGTAAAGAACATCTATGCGAATTTGCTAAACTTTACTATAAAGATGAAAAACAAAGATATAAGTGGATTGATACATGCTCAGAAATGATGCTCACCAAGGGGATTGACCCCATTATTGTAACACTTGAAAAATTACCAGAACAGCGCAAAACAACTGGAAAAAGAAACACATTGATCAACTATTATCGTAAAAATAAAGACAGAATGCAGTATCATAAATATATTGAAAAAGGGCTGATAATAGGATCGGGAGCCATAGAATCTGCTCACAAAGATGTGCTGCAACAGCGATTGAAGTTATCTGGGCAGCGATGGACTATGGAAGGTTTTCAACAAATGGCGCAACTAAGAGTAGTATATAAAAGCAAACAAGAACACAGGATCAAACAATTATGCCAAAATGCAGCATAATGGGAAATTTGTCGTACACCCGAAAGAAGAAAGAAGAAAGAAGTATAATTAAAGTTAAGTTTATTTCCTGTTTGATTAGGTACTGATTGCGCATTGAGCGTATATGTATTAGTACAGAATATACCAAATAGAATATAACTAGTTATTTTTTTGATGATTTTATAATGATAGTTCATAATGTGCAATACGTTTTTTTAAGTTAACTTGGTTACTACTTTTCAAAACTACAGACCTTATATTACCAGATTGTTCGGGGATGGTAAACAAATGATTAGGATACTGTTATGTACTTTATTGTTTTGTACTAGCAACGTATATTGTAATACGAAAACGTTGTAGTGATTTTTTGAGATTCTGATAGTATTATAAGAGTTTTGATACTGATTTAATAATTCTGATTCCTAGACTTTTGTATGGATGAAGTTTCAGTGGCATTCTATTATATTTGATATATTTTCAGCTTTTAATCAAACACTACTATGCCTAGAATTACTTATATAAAACGTTTTTTTCTTTTATTACTTTTATTGAGTGTGGGATTGAATTTTTCTTGCAGGAAAAAATTAGATGGCCCATATCAAGGATTTAAAAACAAAAATACTTATATCGAAGTCTTTAAGGATGATGGAGCTTATATCATAACTCCTTATTCAGATAAAATTATTGAAACTTCATTTATTCCTAAGGGAGAAATTTTTGATACAATATCTCATGCAGTAGTATTAGAACCTATAGTTAAAAAGCTAAAGGTAGAAGAGAATGATAGTTTATTAATTATTGATACTGATGGTATTGATGTGCATATAACCAAAGAACCATTTAATATATCTTATTGGTTTAATGATAAAAAGCTAATTTCTGAAAGAAAAGGATATATAAAAACAGATTCTACAGAAGTATTAGATTTTAGTTTAGACAAAGAAGAAGTTATTTATGGAGCAGGAGCAAGGGTGGTAGGTATGAATAGAAGAGGGAAAAGACTTCAACTCTATAATAAAGCTCATTATGGGTATGAGACTTATTCAGAATTAATGAATTTTACAATGCCCTTGGTACTTTCTTCCAAAACCTATGCAGTTCATTTTGACAATGCCCCTATTGGATTTTTGGATATTGATAGTAAAAAGAATAACTCATTGCAGTATGAAACAATAAGTGGAAGAAAAACCTATCAAGTGATAGCAGGAGAAAACTGGAGAGATCTAATGGATCAATATACTAATCTTACAGGCAAACAACCACTTCCTCCTCGTTGGGCATTTGGAAATTTTGCTAGTCGTTTTGGATATCATTCAGAAAAAGAAACCAAAGAAACAATAGCTAGGTTTAAAAAAGATAGCATTCCATTGGATGCAGTGATCCTTGATATTTATTGGTTTGGTAAGAATATAAAAGGGCATATGGGAAATCTAGAGTTTTTGAAAGATTCATTTCCAACACCTAAGCAGATGATCAATGATTTTAAAGATCAAGGAATAAAAACAATATTGATTACAGAGCCTTTTATTCTCAAAACGTCAAAAAAATGGGATGAAGCGGTAGCCGAACAGATTTTAGGAAAAGATACACTTGGTAATCCATTTGAATATAACTTTTATTTTGGAGATACAGGAATAATTGATATTTACGACCCTAAGGGAAAAGATTGGTTTTGGAATATATATGCATCTTATACCAAGGATTATGGTATTGCTGGATGGTGGGGTGATTTAGGAGAGCCAGAGGTACATCCATCGGGATTACAACATGCAACAAGAAGTGCAGATGAGGTGCATAATATTTATGGACATGATTGGGCTAGACTTATTGAAGAAGGATATAAGAGAGATTTTCCTGATCAACGCCCTTTTATATTAATGCGATCAGGATATTCGGGTTCTCAACGATTTGGTATGATCCCGTGGTCGGGTGATGTAAATAGAAGTTGGGGAGGGTTACAGCCACAAACAGAAATTGCATTGCAAATGGGAATGCAAGGATTGGGGTATATGCATTCTGATTTAGGCGGATTTGCAGGAGGAGAAATCTTTGATGCTGAACTGTATACCCGTTGGTTACAATATGGAGTGTTTCAGCCAATATTCAGACCTCATGCACAAGAACATATTGCACCCGAACCTGTTTTTCATGATACAAAAACAAAAAGCTTAGCCAAAAAAAATATAGAGCTTAGATATAGCATGATTCCTTATAATTATACAACTGCTTTTCAGAATAATCAGAAAGGTATCCCCCTAATGCGGCCTTTGTTTTTTGATAATGCAGATAATAAAAACCTGTATGATGTAAGCAGTGCTTATATGTGGGGGGATAATTTACTAGTTGCTCCAGTAGTAAAAAAAGGAATAACATCAATGGATATTCCTTTTCCAGGAGGAAATAATTGGTATGATTTTTTTACTGGTGATAAATTTAAAGGAGGAATACAAAAAACAGTAAACTTAGAAGAGGATTATATTCCTGTATTCGTAAAAGGAGGAGCTTTTATTCCAATGATTAAACCAATTCAAACTACAGATGAATATTCTACCAAAGAATTGATTGTTCACTTTTATTATGATGACGAAGTTAAGAATAGTTCAGATATACTATACGATGATGATGGCAAGACGCCCAGAGCTTTCGAAAAAGGAAAATATGAGATCCTACAATTTAAAAATACAACAACTACACAGAGTATTTCAATTAGATTAACTACAGAAAAAGGAAGTAATTACACTTCAATTGAAAGGAATATTACTTTGATAGTTCATAATCTAGATACTAAACCAGAATCTATACGTATAGGAGATTCTTTATTACCTTTTGAATGGAGTTTACAACAGCAAACAGTAAAAATTCAATTTATCGTAGAAAGCTCTATTAATAAAACCATAGAGATATCGCTATAGGAAACTATAAATAAATGCCTTTATGATTAAGTGTATGTATGTAAAAGTATAATATAATTAATTTATATTATTGATTGTGTTAAAAAATTATTATTTCTTTAGTATATTAAGACTTTTAATTGTTTTATTATGATGTTTACTAAAAGGTGGAGAATGCGGTTTAATTTGATAGCATTGATGTTTGTAGTCTTTCTATTTACGGGATGTGACTACAGTATTAAATGGCTTAATGGAGAATGGGAAGGAGTAGGGTGCCAGTTGGATATGGAAGATAATGATACTTGGTTTATTAATCTAGAAATTGATATAGATAAACAATTGTTTGATATAGAATATCCTAGTTTGGGATGTGCTGGAAATTGGGAGTTGATTGATTATTCAAGTGATCGGGCAATTTTTAATGAATTAATTACTGAGAATGATAAAAATGATTGTATAGAAAAAGGAACTGTAATTCTTACTAAAGTCGACGAAAAGCATATTAGTTTTAGTTATTATATTTATAGTGATAAAGACGTTTTAGCCTTCTCAACACTAAGGAGGAAGTAAGAGAATTTTCTTGGTAAAAGAATATACAATCATGAAAAAAAACAAACCTGTAGAAGAGTTCATCGCAAAGAACTTGCAGTGGCAAGAAGAATTAAAGTTATTAAGAAGTATTATGCTTGCTACAGAGGTAGAAGAATCTATAAAGTGGGGGACTCCAGTTTATACGATAAATGATAAGAATGTAATGGGACTTGGTGCTTTTAAATCTTATGTTGGGATTTGGTTTTATCAAGGGGTATTTTTAGAGGATAAAAAAAAGAAATTGATTAATGCTCAAGAGGGAAAAACCAAAGGTTTACGGCAATGGAGGTTTACTGGTATTAATGATATAGATAAGGGTTTAGTGTTGAGTTATGTAAAAGAGGCTATAAGTAATCAAAAAGCGGGTAAGGAGATTAAGAAAGAAAAATCAACTGAAATAAAAATACCTTCAGAATTATTGAATGTTTTAAATAATAACGAGAACTTTAAAAAAGCTTTTGAAAGATTAACTTTATTTAAACAAAAAGAATATACAGCTTATATTACCGATGCAAAAAGAGAAACGACGCGTTTATCAAGATTAGAAAAGGTAAAGCCAATGATTATTGAAGGAATTGGTCTCAATGATAAGTATAGGTAGCTATTTTGAAAGGTAAAGCGTTTTTGATAATAAATAAGAGAAAAAGAAATACATACCCCAGACTTGGTTATGTGAGCCCAAGGTATGAAAGGTTTAATAAGAGTAATGAGTACTGTTATTTGTGACTTTATTCATTGAATTGATGTACTACTTTTTCAATTTACTATAAAAATGCTCTCTTGGTTAGAATCAAAAAAAGTATAGAACACTTTATATAAAAGATAAATTCACAATGTTTTTTTTAGGATTTATATAATTTTAAATCATTATTTTTATTTAGTCTAAACAAAAATAATAAAACTATAATAGTACAAAAATCATTTTTGAAAATATTTTTTCGAAAAACAAATAAAAAAGAAAGACTAAGATTTTGTGTTAAAATTTAGCTATAAAAAAGGTCTCCTATATGATTTTAGTTAATTTTTTTTAACTAATTTAAACATAGAACGAAAAGAGAAGAAGAGGATACCAGTAATATTCTGTAATTGTTATTAGTAAATAGAATTTTGCTACAATACCACTTGATAATTCCCCTAATTAGGTTAATCAGGGGAAAAAATGTAACGTATGTGTTTAAATTCTAGAACTTAACCATTCTTTAAACTGATAAAAATTTTGAGGAGCAACCCCGTGTCCAACAGGAAATTCATTCAACGAAGTTTCTATTCCAAGCTTTGTAAATAGGACAGGAGCTTTTCTTGCCCAATCTATTGGGATTACTTGGTCTACCGTACCATGAGAGCAGTAAATATCCAGTTTAGAGAAATCATTAGAGGCATAAGAGTCGGCTAAAATCTCTTCATTGAGATATCCACTTAATGCAATTACATTTTTAACTTTTTGTGGATAAGAAAGTGCTACAGCATAGCTGAGAATTGTACCTTGACTAAACCCTAATAATGAAATATTATCTGCATCAAGGTTATACGCTTCTATTGCTTCGTCAATAAAATTAGCAATTTTATCTCTTGATTCTATTGCTTGTTTATCATCGCTAAATTTTCCTTTTGTAGGATCCATATAAATGGCATACCAGGCATTGCCAGATGGTTGCATAGGGTAAGGAGCTCTCACAGAAATAATGAATAATTCATCAGGTAATTCTGTAGCAAAAGAAAAAAGATCATTCTCATCACTACCATATCCATGAAACATAAATAATGCTGCTTTTTTTTCTTTTTGTACAGTAGGTTCTTTGATGATATGATATAATGATAAATCTTTCATTTTTATGTTTTTAATTATTAATTTATTTTTTAAACTATTTAATTGTCTCTTATTTTATAACAAGAAAAACGATTTTATAGTTGTATGTGAATATGATCATCATGTCTAACAGCACGACACCCATGAAATCTAATTTTATTGCTCTGTATTTTTAATCTACTCTTGAGATGAGGTTCTATAAAAATTTTCCTAATTTGTTTATGACTTACAATTGATAAAAGTAAATCTCTAGTAGCTTTTCTAGAAAATTTAAGATCATTGTTTATAGTTCCAAAAGTTACATATTTTGTAATATCATATTGCCAATATCCTACTTGCTTGCATTTTTTTGTTTGATGATATTCAGTTTTTAGAGGATTCTCAAATACCCCATATCCACTAATTGTGGGTTTTTTATTGGTAATCTTATGATTTTGATCTTTGTAAATGAAAGAAATATCAATCTTTTTACCATCATTATGACTGTGATGAGGTATTAATGGAAATCCATCAATAAAAGGAAAATTAGCATCAAGATATACTACTGCTATACCTGGGTTAGATTTTTGGATAGAATTTGCAATATCTTTTAGAGTGGTAATCAGTTGTGGCTTTACATAATCTCTATTCATAAGTTTCGTGAGAAAATTATGAGCTTTTAACTCTGAACTATCTTTTATTTTCTCTCTACCAAATATTGGAGCAATGTTGGGGACTATTAAAAATGTAGCAATAAGATATGCTATAATAAAAATCCCTAATCTTTTTAATCTATATTTTGATTGTTTTTTTTTGATACTTATCTCAACCAAAATATAGATAATACCACCAATCTGAGTTACTATAGTTAATAAACAAAAAATAAAGATTTTTAGAAATAACTTTATTAGTTTAATAGGCATAAATTTCAGATAATAAGGTTTTTGTAATGCAATTAAACTATTTGATAAAGCTAAACCATTTTTGAAAGAAAGGACCTAGAAGAGGAACGACTTTTTGCTCTTCTTTCATTGCTGTTATCAAACCAAATATCCATAACACAAAAATAAACACATAAAAAGCAGAAGAAACAGCCCAAGAATCAAAAATACTTACCAATGCACCTATAAGATAAAAACTAATATTGATGCCTAGTGCTTGTCTGATATGAAAATTGGTAAACTTGTTCTTTTGCTCTTGATTCATGAAAAAAGCAATGATTGTACCAATGATTGTAAGGTAAGCAACTATAGCTGCAGTTTTCCCTTGTTTTTCGTAGTTAGATTCCATTTTAAGTAGTATTATGATTTGCAGAGGTTGTATTCTCTATAATGAGTTAAAAATAAATAAATGTTGGTTTTAATTTATTTTAAAAGACTATTTCAACACTATTTTACCATTAGAAATAATACCATAGGTATTTCCTAATATTGTTTTACCCACAAATGCACTATTTTTTGATGTAGAAAGGATATGTTCTTTTTCAAAAGTTGCATTACCCTTAGGAGTAAACAATGTAATATCTGCTGTAGTACCAACAGTTATACTTTTGTTTTCAATTCCAAAAACTGATTTCCCTTTAGTAAGGACATCTATTGTTTTTTCTAAACCTATTGTATTGTTAAGAACGCCAAATGCACTTTCTAGTCCTATTGTACCATAAGAAGCATTGTCAAATTCTACTTTTTTATGTTCTACATCTATAGGTTGATGATCAGCAGTAACCATATCAATTGTACCGTCGGCAATACCTTCTAATAATGCATTTATATCTTTCTGAGTTCGTAGAGGAGGCAATACCTTGTAATTAGTATCAAATGTGATAAGTTCTTTATCTGTAAGAGTTAGGTGATGAGCTGTAGTACTACAACTTACCTGTAATCCTTTCTCTTTTGCTTTACGAATTAAATCAACTGATTTTTCTGTAGTTATAGTAGGTATATGTAATTTTCCTTTGGTATACTCTAATAGAAATAAATCTCTAGCAATTTGCAGTTCTTCTGCCAAAGCAGGGATTCCTTTTAGCCCTAATAGAGTACTTTGCTCTTCTTCATTGACAATTCCTTTTCCTGCAATTTCATTTTCTTGAGGGAAGGAAATAACCAAGCCATCAAAATTTTGTGCATAGAGTAATGCAATTTTTAGTAAGTTAGGATTTTTAATAGCTTTTTTATAATCTCCAAAAGCAATAGCCCCAGCCTGTTTCATATCAAACAGCTCAGCCATATCAACTCCTTTGGATTGAATAGTTAATGATCCTATAGGATGTAATGATACCGCATTATCAAGAGATTTTCCTTTTAAAAATGCAATAGAAGTGCTTGTATCTACTATTGGTAATGTATTTGGTTGTACTGCAATTGCAGTAAATCCACTTTTTGCAGCTACTTGTAAACCATGAATAATAGTTTCTCGCTCTTCATAACCAGGTTCACCAAAGCTTACACTACTATCAAACCATCCTTGAGAAACATGTAAATTATTTAGTAGTATTTCTTTTTGATCGGCAGCGCTCTGGATTGATGTATCTATATTTGATATAACCCCATCTTTGATCAGGATATCAACAGTTTTATTATGAAAAGGTGATTCAGGATCAATTACGGTAGCAGCCTTTAATAAGAGGTTCATTTTAGGTATTTTAATAGTAGGATTTCAATTAATAAGAATATCAGTGCAAAAATAACAAACCATTTCCAAAGTTCATGCACGCTCGTCTCTTCTTTTATTTGATCAAAAAGCTCGGTTATTGATTCGCTTACCTGATAGTTTTGTGTAGTATTTAAGTTATAATATTGTAATTGGCTTTCTGCACTATTATAATTATAACTTATATGTTGTATTGTTTTTTTTGTATTATCCTGTAAGCTATAAATACCAGCTTTTGTAGGAACTTCATCTGTAGTGATTCTTACTTTTGTAGAAAAACTTTGTTGCATTGGGATAATACTTTCTTCATTAGAAATAAGAGATAATACTCCATCTTGTCCCAAAGAGATAGGAATATCATACGAATTAGTTTGACCAATGGTATAAGATATATCGGCTAGTTGTAAGCTTTGTTTTCCTATGTTATAAAGAGTAGGAACAATCAGTGGAGAGTTTTTAAAATTTGAGTTCTCTTTGTTTATCGCCGCAGTAAATATATAAAGGTTATTTGTTTTGTATAAAAAAGGGCTATTGTCTTCAAATGACAGTACGGTATTAGAAGCATTAGCATGATAGTAACTATTAACTTTTGGATATTGAAAATTAGTAACTTTTTTATTAAAAACTCCACGATATAGAGGGTGAGAAAAATGAATTGAAGTAATCTTTTTTTCTTGTACTTTTTCTGATGATATTCCCTGAGCAGAAAATTTATTAATAAATTGCTGATATGATGATACATCTCCTTTTACTGCTGGAATAAAACAAATAGTACCTCCTCGTTCTGTAAAAGGTTTTAATGTGTTTGTAAGAGAAATAGGAATTTGTTTTACTTCATTGACAATAACTAGATTGGCAGTACTAATATCATTATAATTAAGTTGCTCTATAGAGCAACTGATTAATACAAACTCATCAGAAGTATATATGTTTTTGATAAAATTATCATTAGCTTCGTTGATCGCAACAACTTTAATTTTTTCAGGTGTATTTATTGTAAAAAACCTAGAATTATCAAAAGTTATGAGATGATCTTCTAGTGTTACCCGTCCATTTATTTTTATACTCTCATCTAATTGGAATTCTGCTTTTGCTGTTCCGTTTTCAGGAATCAAAATAGCAGTTTTAGCAATTAGTTTATCATCATTGTACAGTGCAATAGACGTGTTTTCAGGATTGGTATCTATATTACTGGCCAGTACATTAAGAATTAGGTTGTTATTTATGTTACGTTCCAGAAAAAGACTATCTATAGCAAGGTTTTGTTTGGTAACTGGTTGCAGTTGTACCAAATGTGTTTTTATTTCAGAGTTTTTAGGCAATGTGAATTGATCTTCTTTCTGCTGAAAATCAGAAACCATTATAATACGTTTTATCGTTTCTGTAGAAGAGCCTGCTAGTTGTTTAGCTTTAAGATACGCAGCACTATAAGAAAGTTGATTAGAAGAATATGCTATTTGTAATAAGTCGTTCTGTATGTTTTTTTTAGAAACATCAATAAAAGTTTCAGTATTTGTAAAAAGAGAAATAGTTTCTTCTTCAGGTAAATCGCTTAATATTTCTTGAATAGCACGTTTTAATAAAGGTCCTTTTGCTCCTTTGGCTTGCATACTAAAAGAGTTGTCGAGATAAATGACTGTTTTACTTTTTTTTCCTACAATCTTATCTAAAGCTAAAAATGGTTGTGCAAAACCGATAATAATTGCAGCCATTGCTAATAATCGAGACAATAATGTAAGCCACTTTTTGATCTGAGAGCTTTTTCGGGTCTGTATGGTAACAGCTTTAAGAAACTGAACATTAGAGAAATTTACTTTTTGAAAACGCCTTAACTGGAATAAATGAACTATAACAGGAATGATAAGAGCAAAAAGTGTGTAGAGAAATTCTGGATGTTTAAATTGCATTCCTTAGTAAGGTTTATCAAATATACTATAAGATTTGAGAATTACGAATATCAAAATTATCAAATCAGAATTTTTAAATCAAAAAAATATGAGTTAAAATTTATTATAAAGTAAAAGCGGAAGTGTAACTTTCCGCTTTTCTTATTATTTGAGATACATTTTTTTTCTTATTAGAAAATGTAATACCCTACAGATACTTGGAAGTTAGAATTCTTAGAATCAAAGTTGTCTACATCAAAAACATTTGTTACACCAAAGTTGTAACGTAATTGACCAAAGAAAGGACCAAATTCTACTCCAGCTCCAACTGCACCACTAAGATCAAAATTCTTAGCTTTTATATCGACTATAGTAGTACCAAAAGCCTTATCTAGGTTGTCATTTACTACAAAACCAAATTGTGGTCCTGCTTCTACACTAAAAATTTTAGCAAATTTGTATTTTAATAATACTGGTACATTGATATAATCTATATCACCATCTTTTACTCCTTGCGCAGAGTATAATAATTCTGGTTGAAGCGCAAATTTTTCTGCTAAACCTATTTGAGCAACAGCCCCAATATGATATCCAGTTCTTCCGTCTGGATTACCTTGGAGGTTATCCCCATTAAGTGTGGCAAAATTAAGCCCACCTTTAAAACCGAATTTGATGTCTTGTGCGTTTGAAGAAACTGAAAAACCGATTATCGCAATTGCTAATAAAAAAAGCTTTTTCATAATTGTAAATTTAAGGTTTGTTTTATATTCAAATATAGGAACAATTCCCTTAATAAAATATTAAAATAAAAAAGATTCAGGGTGATAGCTGTTGATTATATTGAAATAAAGAATGTTGTATCTTCGCCCTAAAATCAAAATCTAACTTAAGATTGCAATACGAATTTACCATACAAGTTTTACCTGAGATCGCAGAGAATTCTGATCTTTTAAAAAAAGAAATAGCACACAAAAACAGAATTCCTCTCGAAGAAATTAGGCATATACAAGTACTAAAACGATCGATAGATGCACGCCAGCGTACTGTAAAAATAAATTTAAAAATTAAAGTCTTTGTAAAAGAAGATTTTATTGACAAACCACTTAATTTGCCTGAATATCCTGAAGTTTTTAGTAGTTCTCAAGTAATAATAATAGGAGCAGGGCCAGCGGGTTTGTTTGCAGCATTACGTTGTATAGAGTTGGGATATAAACCTATTGTTTTAGAACGAGGAAAAGATGTACAGGCTCGTCGTAGAGATCTCAAAGCAATTAATCGAGATCATATAGTTAATCCAGATTCTAATTATTGTTTTGGAGAAGGAGGAGCAGGAACATATAGTGATGGTAAGTTATATACACGATCCAAAAAGAGAGGTGATGTAAACCGTATTTTGGAATTGCTAGTTGGATTTGGGGCAACAGATCAAATTCTCGTAGAAGCGCATCCTCATATTGGAACCAATAAATTACCTAATATTATAGCTGCCATACGGCAAAAAATAATAGAAAGAGGAGGAGAGGTATATTTTGATACTCGCGTTACTGATTTTAAAATTAAAAATTCACAAATTAATGGAATAACTCTTCTTAATGGAGATACAATTGATACCAATAAGGTGATTCTTGCAACAGGTCATTCTGCAAGGGATATATTTGAGTTATTATATCGTAAAAAAATAGAAATAGAGGCAAAGCCCTTTGCATTAGGGGTGCGAGTAGAGCATCCTCAATTACTTATCGATAAGATCCAGTATAGTTGTGAGGTTAGAGACCCTTATTTACCTCCATCACCTTATAGTATAGTAAAACAAGTAGAAGGAAGAGGGATGTACTCTTTTTGTATGTGTCCAGGAGGTGTTATTGCCCCGTGTGCAACAAGTCCAGGAGAAGTCGTAACTAATGGATGGTCTCCTTCAAAAAGAGATCAACCAACTGCCAATAGTGGTATTGTAGTAGAATTGAAACCAGAAGATTTTAAACCTTTTGAAAAATACGGGCCATTATCAGGAGTATATTTTCAAAAAAGTATTGAGCAACAAGCATGGCGAGTAGGGGGGGGAACTCAAAAAGTGCCAGCTCAAAGATTAATAGATATGGTGAATGGAAAAATGTCAAATGACCTTCCTGCTACTTCCTATAAACCAGGATTAACGGCAGCTGATATGAAATCGGTATTTCCTCAATTTATTCATAATACGTTACAACAAGGGTTTAAAGCGTTTGATAAAAGTATGAGAGGATATCTTACCAATGAGGCTGTAGTGCATGCACCAGAATCAAGAACATCATCACCAGTACGTATTCCTAGAGATTGGAAAACACTAGAACATGTGCAAATTAAAGGATTATACCCTTGTGGAGAAGGTGCAGGGTATGCAGGAGGTATTATATCTGCCGCAATTGATGGTGAAAAGTGTGCAGAAGCTTGTATTCAAAGTATTAAATAAAACCTGTATTACTTGTAAATAGAGAAATCCTCTTACAACAATTATAATAAGGGGAGACTTATGCATTCTTCTACTAACTAAACTATATTAGTTAGTAGAAGAATGGTGTTTTCTGATAGAAAAATCAAAAGTAGTATGAATTTTTTCTTGAGAAGATACATTAATATATCCTCCAAGATTATTTACTAATTTTTTAACAGTTGAAAGGCCAATGCCATTACCTTTATTACCATTTCTATCTGTAGTATTAGCAATAGTAAAAAGATCAAAAATAGAGTTTAGTTTATCACTAGGAATTCCCATACCATTATCTATTACTCTGAAATAATAAAAATTATCATCCTCACTTGTTTCTATAGATATAATTATTTGATCTTTATCATTGTATTTAATACTATTTCCTATCAAATTAAAAAATATTTGTTTTAGAGCAAGTTTGTTGCATTCAACAATAGGATCTTCTTCTGGAAAATAAATGGTAAAATCAGGTTTTACACTTAATACGTCAACAATTTTATTTAATAAATGATTGAGGTAAAATTCTTCGGGTTTGTTTTGCACAAGACTTTCACTTTCATAATGGTCAAGCACATCATTGATATAATTACTCATAGAGAAGGAAGATGTTTTTATGTAGTTAAAATATTCTACGCTTTCCTTATCAAGTTTATCATCAAGTTTCAATTTTAATAAATCTGTTGATGTAATAATGTTAGCAAGTGGCATTTTGAGATCATGAGAAATAACCCTTGCAAATTCTCTTAAGGATTCGTTATGCTCTTTTAATTTATTTTGAATTGCCTGTAAATCTTTATTTTTTTTATTAAGCTCAAAAAGGATAATAACTTGTTTGGCCAATGCATTGAGTGATTCCATTTGTTGCTGAGAAAGCTTTTTTGGAGTGCTATCCATTATGCATAAAGAACCAAGAGCAAAACCATCTTTATTTACTAGAGCAAATCCAGCATAAAAAATTATAGGTCTACCTTCTAGAAAACTAGGACTAGAATTAAAACGTTCATCCTTTCTTATATCTGTAATTATTAATGGTCTTTCAGGATGTAGAACAACATAAGAGCATAATGAGTTTTTGCGAGCAGTCTCACAAATAGTAAGCCCTTGTTTAGACTTAAACCATTGTCGGTCATTATCTACCAATGATATTAAAGCAATATCAGTATCACAGATATAAGCAGCTAATGCAGTAATCTCATCAAACTCTTTTTGTGATTGAGTATCAAGTATCTCTAATGATTTCAAAGCCTTTAGCCTGAAATTTTCATTTATGGGTGTAGCAATTGGTGTCATCCTCTTCATAAGAATTGATTTGTGTAAAGCAATTCTTAATAAAATTAACTAAAATAACTTAGATATTAATGAATTAATTACCTGAACGTAGGTATTTTGCGTAATAACCGTAGTTTGTAGGAGATTGGTGAAAAGGAGATTGCTTGATTTTTTCTAGAAAAATACACTAATATATTTCTTTAGAAAAAATCAATTTATTTATCAATGCTATTGTAATAAAATTAAATGATAAAGTAGTAATATTTTATTTTACTGCAATTACAGAAATCTCCACATTAACAAATTTTGGTAATGCAGCTACAGCTACAGTTTCTCTTGCAGGAGCAGTATCCTCATTAAAATAATTACCATATACTTCGTTTACTTGTGCAAAATTATTCATGTCGCTTAAGAAAATGGTAGTTTTTATTACATTTTCAAAAGTCATGCCTACTTCATCTAATACAGCTTTGAGGTTTTGCATAACTTGCTCAGTTTCTGTCTTTATGTTATCAAGGATTAATTCTCCAGTTTTAGGATTAATTGCAATTTGTCCGGATGTATATAAAGTGTTTCCGTTTAATATAGCCTGATTATAAGGGCCGATAGGAGCAGGAGCCTTGGTAGTAGTTATGATTTTTTTCATGTGAAATATAGTTTTAAGTTATGATTTTTACTCACTAAGTGAGGTTTTAGTATTCCGAAGCTTGCTTCGAAATTAAAGGTTTGTTTCAAACGAATACTTCGTGAGCTTACTCCGAGGTAGTTTATTTAAAATCAAAAACGGTATGAGATATTATAGCTGTCTATCTGGTTCTCGTCTCTTATCCCATTTAATATCACTTAACATTGATGATTTGATACCAATAAAGAAGTTCCATGACGTTCTCTCACTAAAGGGAATCCAATTAAAATTCATAATCCAACTCTCTAAATCTCTTTGAAACCTTAAATTAGTAAAAGTGAATCCAGGGTTTTTAAGATCATACCCAGAAGATACACCAACAGACCATCGTGGAGCTAGTTCTACATCTCCCGAAAACATAATAGAGTGCGATGATATTTCATTCTGCCTTGCATTATTACTATAATTCACATTATATGATAGACGTAAAGACCATGGTATTTTATAACTATAATCGGTTACATCTTTATCTGTTTTTTTACTTTTATCTTTATCAAAGGATCTACTTTCTCCAAAATCAGTAACTCCTCCAAACAGATTGTCAGGTCTACCTTCATTCCTGAAATTCTGATTCTCTAGAGGGTCCTCGTTTATTTCCCCCTTCTCAAAGTCTTTACTAGAAAAAGAATACCCAAAATTAGCACTAGCTCTGGTTAAACGAAAAAGACTACCTCCATTATCAATATTCCAAACATCAATTACACGATTATTATTGTCTAAGGCATACGGATTTAATGTAGCGTTAAAATTAATGTCTAATTTATTTTGAACAATTGGAATGTTACCAGAAATAGCCAAAGGGCTTAACTTTAGAGAATCCCCTGCAACATTATAGGAAGTGCTTAGGTTAAGGTTGTTTAAAATGGTAATCTTTTTAGCCTCTGTAGCAGTACTGTCTTTACTCTTTACCTTCATTTCAATGTTATTGCTCAAAGAAAACCCTATACTACTAGAAAAAGTATTACTTGGAGCTCCATAAAGACCTCCTTCAAACCTTGAATACTCTACAATTTCGGTTTCATTAATATTGGGCGTATTTGGATTGTCTGTAACTGTATATGTGTCAAAAAACTCACTAAAAGCGGGCTTTATATTAAAACTTACAGAAGGCCTCATAGTGTGACGTATAGCCTCTATTTTCTTACCTTTTTTGAATTTAAAAGTACCATATATAGTAGTTCCTAAACTTGTAGCAAAATCATATGTACGAAAAGCATCAAAACCTTTGATTGTATCTCGTACTACTTCTCCAGCACCATCTTTAGCATCAGCATCATACCTTTGTTTTATTGTTTCAAAAACCCAATTTTCTTGAAAATTTGTTCCTGCTGTAGCACTTAAATATTTAAAAATCTTAAAATTTGTACTCAATGGGATAGAGTGCTGCATTCCCATTCGAGCTCCTTTGAACATCTCAGAAGAAAATAAATCATCATCTGTGGTTAGTATTTTATTTTCTCCCCTAAAATTGTATTGAGTATTAATGTTCTGTATAATTCCTTTTTTTACCCCAACTTTTGGAGCAAAAGGAAATATTCTAGACATGCTAATTGTTGCATTAGGCAAAGATAGATTTACTGCTCCAGAATTAACATTAGAGTTATGAGTAGCAGCAATATTTACATTAACCTGCGGTTCTCCTTGAAATGTTTTTGCATACGATATGTTAGAACTCAACTGGTTGTTCAAGAAATTACCAGTATTGAGTTGGTTTGTAGATTGCTGAAAATAATCAGTACTACCAAAATTCACAGAAGCCGAAAATCGAGAATTTGGATTTGCTTTAGCATCTTGACTATGCGACCATTGTATATTATAGGTTGTTCTTTGTGAAAAATCAGGAAAACCTCTTTCGCTTTGAAGGTTGTTTTCATATCTAAACCTAAGATTACCTCTAAATTTATAGCGTAAAGCATAAGCAGACTCTACTGCAAATGTATAACTACCATTCGTATAATAATCACCCATAAGAGTCAAATCCATATAATCACTAATAGCAAAATAATATCCCCCGTTCTGAAGGAAGTATCCACGATTATTTTCTTCTCCTGGACTAGGAATTATAAAACCAGATGTCCTATCTTCTGTCATAGGGAAATACCCAAAAGGTAAACCTAAAGGAGTAGGAACATCTGCAATAAACATATTTACCAGACCCGTTACAATTTTTTTCTTAGGAACAAATTTGATTCTACGTGCATAAAAATAGTACTCTGGATTCTCTATGTTTTCAGAAGTAGTAAATTTTACATTTTTCATATAAATAACAGAATCATTCTCTCGTTTAGAGATTTCATTCTTAATTCTAAATCCATTTTGTTCTGTTCTGGAATTATAAATAAGAGCTTTTTCTGTATCAAAATTAAAACGTATAGAATCTGGTTCAACTACATTTTGGGACTGTTTAAAAACAGGAGTCTGTGTATATTCACCTAAAGAATCTTTAATTCCATACGCATATACTTCATTTTTTGAGTTATCTACAACAATAAGTCCAGCATTGATTTGCATCTCTCCATATAGGATTTCTGCATTATTGTATAAATACATTTTATTTTCCTTTCTACTCAGTCGCATGTAATCTGTAGCTTTATAAGCTACTTTATCTGTTAATAGTTGCGGTTCTGGAGTAACAGAATCCTGTTTGACAGTATCCTGTTCTTTTTCATTAAGTAGTTCTTCTGGATTGATTTGAACACTTTTTACAGTGTCATGTTCTGCAGGATTGAGAACCTCTATAGACTTATTGGTTTCTTGTGCAGTTACTTGAGTAATGCAAAGCAGTGAAAAACTTAGTGAATAAAGTATGTGGCGTACCTTTGTTTGCAATGGTTTAAATCCTATTTTTGTATAACTATGGCTTAGTTTTTGAAGTGCCAAAATTACATATATTTTTTATGCTTAGATTGTAATTCATAAAAAAATAAAAAATTATGTCAATAACATACTCTCTAAGCTTTGTAAACATAGAAGATAAAGGTTTGTTATATAAATCACAATCTTTAATTTTTTAATGTGTTATATTAAAAACTGAAACATCAAGGGAATGTTTCAAAATTAGTAGTAAAATTATTTTTAATTGATGAAACAAAATGTAAAGTGTAGTGTTTTTCTAGCGGTTTTTATTTTTCTTATACCTGCTTTCAATTTCACTGTATCCTCTCAGGAAAAAGGTAAATTTGTAGTTGTTCTAGATGCTGGGCACGGTGGCCATGACCCAGGTAACAGAGGGAATGGGTATAAAGAAAAAGAAATAGCATTGAATGTAGTACTTGCTGTAGGTGCTACTTTAGAAAAAGATGATAGATATAAAGTGGTTTATACTCGTAAAACAGATAAGTTTATAGAGCTTCATGAGAGAGGAAGTATTGCAAATAAAGCAGGAGCAGATTTATTTGTGTCAATTCATTGTAACTCCCATCGTTCTCAAGCTTCGGGTACAGAAACTTTTGTGTTAGGATTACATGCAAATAATGAAAACTTTAATGTTGCCAAGAATGAAAACTCAGTTATTTTGCTAGAGGATAATTATAAAGCAAACTATGATGGTTTTGATCCTAATTCACCAGAATCTATAATAGGGTTAACTTTGATGCAAGAAGAATACTTAGATCAGAGTCTTACTTTGGCAAGTTTTGTTCAAAATCGATTTAAAAAAATACTAGAAAGAAAAAGTAGAGGAGTAAAACAAGCTGGTTTTGTGGTCTTGCATCAGACATACATGCCTAGTGTTCTTATTGAATTAGGTTTTCTTACCAATAATAAAGAAGGAAAATATCTTAATTCTAAAAAAGGACAAGATGATATGGCAAAATCAATCACAACTTCTATTATTGATTATAAAGAAAGTTTAGATGCTATCTATAAAGTTTCTCAGCCAAAAACGATTGAAATAACCAAAGTTACTACAGAGGTAGAAGAAGATAAAAGTTATGGTGATATAACGTTTAAAGTGCAAATTGCTGCAGGATCAAGTGATATAGAACTACAACCTTTTAATTTTAGTGGATTAGATCAATTGTCAAAAAATAAAGCAGGAGAGTTGTATAAATACTATTATGGAAACACATCTAACTATACTTTGGCACAAGAATTAAGAGATGTAGCTAAAGGAAAAGGATTTGATTCTTGCTTTATTGTAGCTTTTCGCAATAGTGAATCAATTCCGTTAACAGATGCCTTAAAAGTAGACACATCTTCAAATTAATCTAAATAAATACTGACAATTCATTAATGAATTATCAGTAGATATGTATTTTTTATTCTAAATTTGTCCTAAAATATAATCTATTTTGAAATTTACTCGAGAAGTCAAAACAGGAATATTAGCCATCTGTGCAATAGCACTTTTAATTTTTGGTTATAGTTTCCTGAAAGGGAAAAATCTTTTAGAAAATAATAGAACCTTTTACGCTATATACACCAATGTAGAAGGGTTAATACCTTCATCACCTGTCACTATAAATGGAATGACAGTAGGACAGGTAGTTTCTATCGATTTTGCAGATACCAAAGGTAATCTAGTTGTAGAATTTAATGTGAATAGTGATTTTTCCTTTTCAAAAAATAGTCAAGCTAAAGTATATGGCGGTGGATTAATAGGAGGGAAATCTTTGGCAATAGTACCAATTTACGAACAAGGTCTGGAAGCAAAAGATAGAGACACACTACCAAGTAAGATAGAAGCAGGGTTGTTAGAACTAGTAAATGATAGGCTTACACCTTTGCAGGAAAAACTAGAAGCAGTAATAACTGATGCCGATACTTTATTGAATTCTGTGAATGGTGTTCTTAATGTAGATAATAAAAATAACTTAAATTCTATATTTAAAGATTTGAGTATAACAGTTAGTAATTTTAAAGGTGCTTCAACATCATTAAATAATATTCTGTCTGGTAATGAAGGAAAACTCAATAAAGTGTTTTCTAACCTAGATGAGATGTCAACTAATTTGAATAAGGTTTCTGATTCTTTGGCTCAAGTAAATGTAGCTAAATTAGGAAGGCATCTAGAAACAACATTGACTAATTTTGAAAAAATCTCAAGAGACCTAAATTCAGGGAGAGGAACGGCAGGGAAACTGTTAAAGGATGATAAGTTATATAGTAATCTTGAACAAACAAGTAAACAGTTAGAATTATTACTAAAAGATTTAAGATTACATCCAAAAAGATATGTACATATTTCAGTTTTTGGAAAGAAAAATACTCCTTACGAGAAACCAAAAGACTCAACACAATAAAAGATGATAAAATATATACCTAATATACTTTTTGTACTTATCTTATTAGCGGGTATCGGATATTTTGCAAATAATGTACGTAAAATCATTCGTAATATTCGTCTAGGTAAAGAGGTAGATCGTTCTGATAACAAAAAAGAACGATTTAAGAATATGGCTATGATAGCATTGGGACAGTCTAAAATGGTAAGACGACCAGTAGCAGGAATACTTCATATAGTGGTATATCTAGGATTTATCATCATTAATATAGAAGTATTAGAGATTATAATAGACGGTATATTTGGGACTCACAGAATTTTCTCCTTTTTAGGGGGAGTATATGATTTTCTTATCGGGTCATTCGAAATTTTAGCGTTTTTAGTTCTTGTCGGTGTGATTCTATTTTGGATTCGTCGTAATGTAATACGAATAAAACGTTTCTGGAACCCTGAAATGAAAGGATGGGCAAAAAATGATGGAAATTTGATCCTTTATTTTGAAATGGTACTTATGACATTGTTTTTAGTAATGAATGCAACTGATATTCAGTTACAGGAACTAGGAGCTAATCATTATATCAAAGCAGGGTCTTATCCAATAAGCCAGTTTATAGCACCTTTGTTTAGCTCTATGTCAGAGACTTCATTGATTGTATTAGAGCGATCAGCTTGGTGGTTACATATTATAGGAATATTAGTGTTTTTAAATTACTTATACTTTTCAAAACATTTGCATATTCTATTGGCATTTCCGAATACGTATTATGGAGACTTAAAGCCCAAAGGTGAGTTAAATAATCTTGAGGCTGTTACCAATGAGGTAATGTTAATGATGGATCCTAATGCAGACCCTTTTGCAGCTCCAGCAGATGAGGGGCAGGAAGAAGGAGAACCAGAGAAGTTTGGAGCATCTGATGTAACCGATTTAAATTGGGCACAGCTGTTAAACGCATATACATGTACAGAATGTGGTCGTTGTACTAGTGAATGTCCAGCAAATCAAACAGGTAAGAAGTTGTCTCCACGAAAAATAATGATGGATACAAGAGACCGTCTAAAGGAAGTAGGAGATAATATTGATAAGAATGGTAGTTTTGTGGATGATGGCAAGCAATTGTTAAATGATTATATAACTCAAGAAGAATTATGGGCATGTACAAGTTGTAATGCCTGTGTAGAAGCATGTCCTATAAGTATTAGTCCATTATCAATTATTATTGATATGAGACGTTATTTAGTAATGGAACAAAGTTCTGCACCAACAGATTTGAATAATATGATGTCTAATATAGAAAATAACGGAGCTCCATGGCCATTTAACCAAATGGATCGATTAAACTGGAAGGACGAATAGTTATTATAAAAACCAATAACCAATTTTTATAGTATTTTTTTTAACCAATTAACCGAAAACGAATAAAAATTATGAAAAAGGAAGAAGTAGAAAAATTGTTACATGATAAGATAGAAGAAGGAGAGCATATAAGCCCTGTGCTTCCTGAGGGTATTAAAAACTACCTTATAGATATCGATGGAACTATTACAGAAGATGTGCCAAATGAAGAGCCAGAAAGAATGGCTACTTGTGAGCCTTTTCCTGATGCATTGGTTACATTAAATAAATGGTATGATGAAGGACATATAATTTGCTTCTTTACCTCTAGAACAGAAGAACATAGAGGGGTAACAGAAATATGGTTAAAAACACATGGTTTTAAATATCATAGCCTTTTGATGGGAAAACCAAGAGGTGGAAATTATCACTGGATCGATAATCACTTGGTAAAAGCTACTCGATATACTGGTAAATTTACTGAATTGGTAGAAAGAGTTGTTGCTATCGAGGTTTTTGATGATGGAAAACATGATTAAAATATAAGCATAGATTATTACAAAAAGTAGGGATCTACAAGCTTTAAACATTATAATATGAGTGAAACAATAAAGGTGCCAACGATGGCAGAATATATGGCAGAAGGAAAAAGGCCAGAAGTTTTGTTTTGGGTTGGTTGTGCTGGTAGTTTTGATGATAGAGCAAAGAAAATTACAAAAGCCTTTGTAAAGCTACTTCATAATGCAGAAGTAGATTTTGCAGTATTAGGTACCGAAGAAAGTTGTACGGGAGATCCTGCAAAAAGAGCAGGGAATGAGTTTTTATTTCAGATGCAAGCCGTTACAAATATAGAGGTTCTTAATGCATATGAAATTAAGAAAGTGGTTACAGCATGTCCTCATTGTTTTAATACATTAAAAAATGAATACCCTGTATTAGGAGGAGATTATGATGTTATGCATCATACTCAATTTCTAAAATCACTTTTAGATGAAGGTAGACTAAAGGTTGAAGGAGGAAAGTTTAAAGGAAAAAGAATTACTTTTCATGATCCATGTTATTTGGGAAGAGCAAATAATGTATATGAAGCTCCAAGAGATTTACTTAGAAAATTAGAAGTAGAGCTGGTAGAGATGAAACGTTGTAAGCGAAATGGATTATGTTGTGGAGCAGGAGGAGCTCAAATGTTTAAGGAACCTGAGCCAGGTAATAAAGATGTAAATGTAGAAAGAACAGAAGATGCATTAAAAATTAAGCCTGATATTATTGCTGCAGGATGTCCATTTTGTAATACAATGATGACTGATGGTGTAAAGAGTAAAGAAAAAGAAGAAGAAGTGCAGGTTTTAGATGTGGCAGAGCTTATTGCAAATGCTCAAGATCTGTAGGTTTTTTCTTAGTTATATATAATTTTATCCAGAGTTAATATGTTTTTTCATATTAACTCTTTTTTATGGTCGTAAATAGAAATAGTTTTTATTATTTTAGTAAAAAATAGCTCATGTTAGTAGATTTTAATGATCTTCCAGAGACATCTAGAGTGTGGATTTATCAAGCCAATAGATCATTCACTTTAGAGGAACAGGAAGAAATAGAAAATAAAATAAAGGAATTTATAGCAGAATGGACAGCTCATGGAGCTGATCTTAAAGCAGGTTATGAAATTAAGTATAAGCGCTTTATAACTATAGGCTTGGATCAAGGAATGAACGCTGCTACAGGATGTTCTATTGATGCTTCTGTTCGTTTTATCCTAGAATTAGAAAAAGCGTATAACGTAGATCTAATGGATAAAATGAATGTTTCTTTTAAGCAAGGAGAATTTGTGGCCTACAAAACCCTTGTTGATTTTAAAAAAATGGCAAAAAATAGATCTGTATCCCCAAATACTATCGTTTTTAATAACCTGGTTACTAATATTGCTGAATATCGCACTAATTGGGAAGTCCCAGCAAAAGATAGTTGGCATAACCGTTTTTTAAATTAAATTTTTCGTGCGGCATATAATTGTAAAGTATATTTCTTTCCTAATTTTTTTTATAACTTTTGGTGCTAATGCTCAGTTAGATGATCCTTTGTTGGTAAATGATATTGAAGATCAAAAGAGATGGGTAGATAATGTTTATAATAGGATGACCCTTAAACAAAAGGTTGGTCAGTTATTTATGGTAAGTATAGCATCTTCTGCTTCACAAAAGGAGAAAGAAGAGATAAAAAGACTTATTAAAGAATTTGAGATAGGAGGTGTTGTTTTTTCTAAAGGAGGACCAAATCAACAAATAAAATTGAATAACGAACTTCAGGAGTTGTCAAAAATACCACTATTAGTTGGTATGGATGCAGAGTGGGGGTTGGCAATGCGCTTAGATTCTACTCAAGCTTTTCCGTGGAATATGACTCTTGGAGCAATTCAAGATAATGATTTAATAGAAAAAACAGGAAAGCAGATAGCGAAACATTGTAAACGAATAGGAGTACATGTTAATTTTGCGCCTGTAGTTGATATAAATACCAATCCTGAGAACCCTATAATAGGAAATCGATCTTTTGGAGAAGATAAAGACTTAGTAGCTCAAAAAGCTTTGGCATTTATGAAAGGGATGCAGAGTGAAGGAATTTTGGCAAGCGCCAAGCATTTCCCTGGACATGGTGATACTCAAAGTGATTCTCATAAGATATTACCAACTATTAATTTTGATAGTAATAGAATAAATAATGTAGAGCTATATCCATATAAAAAACTAATCAAAGAAAAGCTTTCTAGTATTATGGTTGCACATCTTAATGTGCCTAGCTTAGAATATAGACAAGGATACCCATCTTCGGTTTCCAAAAAAGTAGTATCAAATTTACTTAAAGATAGTCTTCAATTTAAAGGCCTGATTTTTACCGATGCACTTAATATGAAAGGTGTGTCAGATTTTAAAGCACCTGGTGATATTGATTTAGCAGCCTTTTTAGCAGGAAATGATGTCCTTTTAATGTCAGAAGATGTGCCTTTGGCATCACAAAAAATTGTATCAGCGTATTATTCTGGTGCTATCACAGAAGAACGTTTATCTCATTCTGTTAGAAAAATTCTATATGCAAAATATAAAGCAGGGCTTAATAACTATCACTCTATTAAGGCAGAGTTTCTTGATGAAGAATTAAATAGTTTGGAAAACAAAGTGCTTTTTCACCGTTTGATAGAAAATTCGTTGACAGTAGTAAAAAATGATAAAGCTTCATTGCCAATAAAAAATCTTGATCTTAAAAAAATTGCATACGTTTCTTTTGGAGATGATTCAGGCGAGGAATTTTATGAAGAGTTGAATAAGTATACTCAAGTAGATTGGATAAAAGCAGGTCAATTGGGTGAGATGATTGATAAATTAAAAAAGTATAATTATGTTATTGTAGGTTTTCATAAATCTAATAAATCACCTTGGAGTTCATATAAATTTAAAGATAAAGAATTGGTTTGGCTGTATGAGATTGCAAGATTAAATACTACAGTTCTCAATGTGTTTGCTAAACCATATGCTATGTTGGATATGCAAACTACTACAAATCTAGAATCAATTTTAATGGCATATCAAAATAGTAAAGTAGCTCAAGAAAAAGCAGCACAATTACTTTTTGGAGCATTAGAAGCCAAAGGAAAGCTTCCAGTCAGTATTAGTGAGGAATTTCCTGTAGGTACTGGTCTAGAAACAAGGTCTTTAAATCGGTTATCGTATGGGTTGCCAGAAAGTGTAGGGATGAATTCTTATAAGCTTGAGAAAATCGATTCTATAGTTGATTTTACGATACAAGAAAAAATGGCACCTGGATTACAGCTTATTGTTGCTAGAAAAGGAAAAGTGATATTCAACAAAAATTATGGATATCATACTTATAATAAACAACGAAAAGTAAAAAGTTCTGATGTATATGATCTAGCATCACTTACAAAAATATTAGCAACATTACCTCTAGCTATCGAATTGAAAGATAAAGGGGTTATTTCTTTGAATACCAAAGTAGGTAAAATGTTACCATCTTTTAAAGAGTCTAATAAGGAGCATATTACTATAAGATCCATGTTATCACATTATGCGAAATTTAAAGCATGGATTCCGTTTTACTTGCAAACAATGGATTCTGTAACTAGAAAACCAGATAAGAAATATTATAGAACTAGCCGTTCTAAAGAGTTTAATATAGAAGTGACCAACAATCTTTATTTCCGTAGTGATATGAAAGATTCTTTGTTATTGCAAATTAGAGATAGTGAATTAAGAGATAGGTTAAGTTATAAATATAGTGATTTGCCATATTACCTTTTAAAAAGATATATAGAAGATCATTACGATAACTCATTACATAAACTTACACAACAACATTTTTATAAGCCGTTAGGTGCAAATCATGCTACATTTTTACCTCTGAAAAAGTTTAAGAAACGAAGAATAATACCAACAGAGTACGATAAGATTTTTAGAGGAGAAGTTATTCATGGTTATGTTCATGATCAAGGAGCCGCAATGCTTGGTGGTGTTGCAGGTCATGCAGGGTTGTTCTCAAACGCCAATGATGTTGCCAAAATAATGCAAATGTACCTTAATGGTGGGTATTATGGAGGTAAGCAATATTTCGGTCAAGAAACATTAGATGAATTTAATACTTGTCATTATTGTCATAGAAGAGTACGACGTGGAATTGGATTTGATAAACCACAACTAGGAGACTTAGGGCCAACATGTGGATGTATATCAATGGCTAGTTTTGGGCATAGTGGTTTTACAGGGACATTTACTTGGGCTGATCCTGAACAGGAAGTGATTTATGTATTTTTGAGTAATCGAACATATCCGAATGCTGCAAATAGAAAACTTATATCAAATAATGTTCGTTCAGAAATACAAAAGATAATTTATGAATCAATAGAGGATTAATTTTTTAGAACATCTCCTTGTTGATTCTCTGTTTTAACTTTCAAAAAAAAAGAAAAATGAAAGCTCAAGGTTCAATATTTTCTCCAATAATTGCAGGGTGTATGAATTGGGGAGAATGGGGTGTTGATTTATCTGTAGATCAAGTTTGTAGATTGATTGAGGATTGTCTTGATATAGGTGTGTCAACATTTGATCATGCAGATATTTATGGACACTATACTACAGAATCATTATTTGGTAATGCTATTCAAAAAAAAACATCTCTTAGAGGTAAAATGAAGCTTATTACCAAATGCGGGATTAAATTAGTAACTCCAAACAGGCCTAGTAATAAAATTATATCGTATGATACAAGTAAAGAATATATAATATCTTCTGTAGAGAAATCATTACAAAACTTAAAAACAGAGTATATAGATTTACTTTTGATTCATAGGCCAAGTCCATTGATGAATCCGCAAGAAATTGCAGAAGCTTTTACTGAACTTAAGGACAGTGGTAAAGTTTTGTCTTTTGGTGTTTCTAACTTTACCATAACTCAATTTGAAGTATTGAATTCTTTTATAGATTTGATAACTAATCAGGTAGAGGTGTCTCCATTGTGTTTAAATCCTTTTGTTGACGGGGTTTTGGGTCAATGTATACTTAAAAAGATTAAGCCAATGGCGTACTCTGTCATGGCAGGAGGGAAGTTGTTTTCTAATGATCTAGATGACAGAGAGGTTAGAGTAAAAAAAGTGTTGACAGGTTTAAGTGAAAAATATAAAGCAAGACCAGATCAAATATTGATCTCTTGGATAATAAAACATCCATCAGGTATCATTCCTATAGTTGGTTCTACAAAAATTGACCGCATACGGTTGGCTGTAGATGCTTTGAAAATTACTATTACAGATGAAGAGTGGTTTATGATTTGGGAAGCCTCAGAAGGAAAACCTGTACCTTAATTAACTGTTTGTGGTAAGTATTTGTAATGAATAATTCTAAATGATTGTTAAATCGATAGTTATATGTTTGTTATAAAATACTAGTAAATTACATTTTTTTACTTTTTTTCCATATATTTAAAAATAGTAATTAATGATGTATTTGCGGTTTCATAATTTTTGGTATACTATCAAAAATTAATATTTCGTAAATCATATTTATTCTAACCCCACATCACTTAAGACCAATGAATAATTACAAGTTAACATATATTGGATTGATGATATCTCTCTTGGTATATGTAGTGTCTATTGTTTTAGAATTAGAGCTATTCGAAAATTTTATTATTGTATTAAAAAGTCTAGATAAATTTCAGTTTGATGAGATGATAATTCCTCTTATAATATTTTTTATATTTATTCTTGGAGATGTTAGACAGCATCTTAAAAAAACACAGATGGAGAATGTAAAAAAAGACATATACAAGGCGATGTTATCTTCTAGTCATCATATCCTAAATAACTTTATATATCAGATGGATATTTTTAAGATGACAGCAGAAGACACGCCTGGGTTTGATATACATGTATTAGCTTATTATGAAGAAATTATTAGTAATGCATCACATCAGATTAATTCTTTGAGTAACCTGTCTACTATTGATGAGTTTTCTATTCGAACTTCTGTGATGAAAGCTTCTTGATTTAAAAGACTTATTTTTTAAAAAAACTAAACACAGATCCTCCGTATTTTCTAGAATTATCAAAATAAGGTGCTTCTTCAAGAGAGGTGTATTTAGAATGTTCTATGATTAACATACCATCATCATTAAGCAATTCATTCTCAAATACTAGAGTGGCTATTTTTGTAAATTGTTCAATGGTAAAATCATAAGGAGGGTCAGCAAATATGATATCAGCTTTATGTTTTACCTTTTCAAGGTAGTTATATACATCACTTTTTATTGTTTCTATAGGAGAGCCTAGTTCTTTTGTAGTACTTTTTATATACCCTACACATGCATAATGTGAATCTACAGCTGTTATGTTTTCGGTACCTCTTGATAGAAATTCATAGCTTATGTTTCCAGTACCAGCAAAAAGATCTACTACTGAAATAGTAGAGAAGTTATAATAATTCCCCAGAATATTAAATAACCCTTCTTTGGCCATATCTGTAGTAGGGCGAACAGGTAATTTCTTTGGTGCCGTAAGTCTTTTTCCTTTGTGTTTTCCTGAAATAATACGCATAAATTAAAAATGACTAAGTAAAACAAAATGTTGATGAGCCTCAAGAGGAGGTATATGGGATGAAAAATGTGGTGTTATTTGATGGTTACCAAAACTCACATTACGGATATAGGTGTATGCGATGTTGTAGTATTCATTATTTTTTGTGATATTACCAAGAAAAACTAACCTGAACTCTTCTGGGTTTAACTGTAATTGTTCAGCAGTATACATTAAATAATATAAGAAATCCTCTTTAGTTTGATGTCTAAAAGTGTTACTTAAAATTAAATTTCCTTTATTAATAACAATGATATCAAAAGAAGCAGTACTCATATTAGCAAAAACACTAATTTCTCCACTATTTTTTTCTTGTGTAAGTAGCGAGTTAATTAATATAGTGCTAGAATGTTTATAGGTAAATGATCCAAAATTTTCAAAAAAGAAATTATTAATATTTGTATATGGTATATATACAGTAACAATATTATGAGGATCTAGTTCATCATAAGCTATAAAATCATGCTCTAGAACTTTTGTGTTAAATTTTAAATAATCATTTAGTAATTCTTTATTGAATAATGGTTTAGGAACTATAGTGTATAAGTCATTTTGATAAATTATTTCAATAGTACTAAATGATTCTTTTACATTTTGGTTGTGATCAAATATATGTTTGATCTTATCTAGTAATTGATTGGGTGTGATTTGTATGCCAAAATTTTCGCTTTCTAAAGCTATTATTTTTTTATTGGCGTCTACTATGCAAAAAGAAAGTCCATTCAAGCTTACTTGAATGGACAATATTTTTGATGTATTATCAATAGTATTATTGATCGTTTGTACCATAAGTTCTTGGCCAGTTACCAGATGTCATTACTTCTGTCATTGATCCTACAGATAGGTATGGTCCGTTAACTCCATCTACTGATTGTACTTCTTTTTCTTGAGCTAATAAATCTTTATCTAGATCATGTAGTAGTACATCTTTAGCTACTTTAGCTTCAAAAACAGCAACTCTAAGATCGTTTTTGTTGATGTAGCCAGCTTTTAGCTCAAAATTGGCATCGATTCCTTCAATAGGTATTTTAATCATATTTTTATGATTCCCTTTTTTGAATAATGAATCTTTAACAGATGCATGACCAAGGGTATCTACAATTACAGTATCTCTTGGCTCGTCAATTTTTAATACTTTATTAAATCTGATAAAACTGGAATCCCTTCTTTGAGTCAAAGTGAATTTAGCGGTATCTATAAATGCAACTAACTTAACTGGATCTTCTTCAAATTTTCCAGTTACAGTTCTATGCGCTATTTGAGCTGTACGAATATCTCTTAAATTTTCAACGGCTTTTGCATATCTGGCTTGCTTAATTTTATTGAATTCGACAGGACCGTTAATAGAATTGTATACTAAGTATCCCAAAAACCCTATAATTACCCAAAGAACTAATTGAATTACAATTTTCATTTTATAATTTAGCTTTAAACATTAGTGTATACGCAAATCTACAATTTTTTTTTAATCGTAAAAGTTTATTGCCAAAAAATCATCCTTATCTTTGATTTATTAATGAATATAATGAATTATATAGATAAAAAATTTAATGAGGGAAAAAGAATTTTATAGGTTATTAAAAGAAGATTTCCCTTTTGAACCTACTTTAAAACAAGATATTGTTTTACAAAAACTATCAGATTTTGTGTTATCAGAATCAAAGGATATACTTTTTTTATTAAAAGGGTATGCTGGTACAGGAAAAACTACATTAATTGGTTCTTTGGTTAAAAATCTATGGAAAATAAAGGTAAATGTAGTTCTTTTAGCTCCAACAGGACGTGCAGCTAAGGTGATTAGTAATTACTCAGGAAGACAAGCTCAAACCATTCATCGAAATATTTATTACCCGAAAAAAGATAAAAGTGGTGGAATGGCTTTTCAGCTGAAACAAAATAAGAGTCGCAATACTATTTTTGTAGTTGATGAAGCTTCTATGATACCTGATACGCCCAGTGATAGTAAGCTTTTTGAAAACGGATCACTACTTGATGATTTGATGATGTATGTATATTCTGGCCATAATTGTAAAATTCTTTTTATTGGTGATACAGCACAATTACCTCCAGTTAGATTAGAAGTGAGCCCTGCATTAGATATGGATAATTTATCTATGGGATTTAATAAAGAAGTTACTCAGATAGAACTTGATGAAGTTGTAAGACAAGCAGAGGGGAGTGGTATTTTGATGAATGCTACACGATTACGAGAGATTATAGCAGAAGGGTTTTATGGTTCTTTTCAGTTTAAAATTGCTGGATACCCAGATGTAATACGATTTTTTGATGGTCATGAGATCATGGAGGCGCTAAATGATGCTTATTCTAGCTCAGGGCATGAGGAATCCGTAATCATACTTAGGTCTAATAAAAGAGCAAATATATATAATCAACAAATTCGTTCGAGAATACTCTTTCAAGAAGAAGAACTTTCTCCTGGTGATTATTTAATGGTTGTAAAGAATAATTATTTTTGGCTAGATACTAAAAGTGAAGCTGGTTTTATAGCTAATGGAGATATAATTAAAGTATTAGAAATTTTCTCAATAAAAGAATTATATGGATTTCGATTTGCTGTAGTGAATGTGAATATGGTCGATTATCCAAATCAAAAACCTTTTGAAACAGTTTTACTACTTGATACATTAACATCTGAAACACCATCTTTATCCTATGAAGAGTCTAATAAATTATATCAAGAAGTATTAAAAGATTTTGAAAACGAAAATTCAAAATATAAACGGTTTTTGGGAGTGAAAAAGAATAAATTCTTTAATAGTTTACAAGTTAAGTTTTCTTATGCTATCACTTGTCATAAATCTCAAGGAGGGCAGTGGGATAAGGTTTTTATAGAACAACCTTATCTTCCTGATGGAATTAATAAAGATTATTTGAGGTGGTTATATACAGCCGTTACTCGAGCAAGAAAAGAATTATACTTAATAGGGTTTAAAGATGATTTTTTTGAAGAAAATTAATGCATGTAAAAATGTAAATATTGAATTTTATTCTTTTTTTAAGAAATTATAATGAAACTAAATAAGTAATCTGATCTAGGAATTAATTAAAAAAAGTTATTTTTGCATGTCTAGAAAAGCAACAAAATTTTGAACAAAACTACTTTAAAAACTATCGCAATGATACCTGCTAGGTATGCCGCAACTCGATTTCCAGGAAAATTAATGCAGGATCTTGGAGGAAAAACTGTCATAAGAAGAACATATGAAGCTACTCTTGATTCAGGGCTTTTTGATTCAGTTTATGTAGTTACAGATAGTGATATTATTTATAAAGAAATCACTTCCTATGGTGGTGTAGCCATAATGAGTAAAAAAGAGCATAGTTGTGGTAGTGATCGTATAGCAGAAGCGGTAGCAGATATGGATGTTGATATTGTTGTCAATGTTCAAGGCGATGAACCTTTTACAGATAAAGAGAGTTTAGAGAAAGTACTCAATGTCTTTTATGAAAAAGATTCTCAACGTATAGACTTAGCTAGCCTTATGACGCCAATGAACGATTGGGATGATATAATGAACCCTAATAGTGTAAAGGTTATTGTTGATGAAAATGACTATGCATTATATTACTCTAGAGCTCCGATTCCTTTCCCTAGAGATAAAGAAATAAATCACATTTATTATAAGCATAAAGGAGTTTATGCATTTAGAAAACAAGCTATTTTAGATTTTTACCGATTACCAATGCGTTCTTTAGAAGCATCAGAAAAAATAGAATGTATTAGATATTTAGAATACGGTAAGAATATTAAAATGGTTGAAACACACCATGAAGGTGTAGAAATAGACACCCCAGAAGATTTAGAAAGAGCAAAAAAAATAATTAATAAAAAAAATCTATTGAACTCAGAATCTACAATTATTTCTGATATGCCTGTTACCACGCATAAAAATTTTCCGATGGTACCAAAAGTGGTATATGGGGAAGGGGCTTTTAGTCAAACTAGTGAGATTATATCACAAGAACGAAATGGAATAGCGCCGTTTATTTATTTGATTGATGATGTTTTTGAGAATAATAAATCTTTTATAGAAGACAGAATACCATTGGCCTATACTGATGAGATTATCTATATATCTACAAAAGAAGAACCTAAAACAAGTCAGGTAGATGCCATTGTTTCTAAAATTAGAGAAGATAATCAATACACACCAAGTGGAATTATAGGAATTGGTGGAGGATCTATTTTGGATTTATCTAAGGCAGTATCAATCTTACTAACAAATGCAGGTAGTGCTTCAGACTACCAAGGTTGGGATTTGGTTAAGAATAAAGCAGTTTATCATGTAGGTATCCCTACTATTTCTGGTACAGGAGCAGAAGTTTCTCGTACAACAGTTCTTACTGGTCCAGAGCGTAAACTAGGGATTAACTCTGATTTTACTCCTTTTGATCAGGTTATATTAGACCCTGAACTGCTAAAAGATGTTCCAAAAGATCAATGGTTTTACACTGGTATGGATTGTTATATTCATTGTGTTGAATCACTAAACGGTACTTATTTAAATGCATTTAGCCAAAGTTATGGAGAGAAGGCTTTTGATTTATGTAAAGAAATTTTTCTTAAAAATAATTTAAGCAGAGAAGAAGCTGATGCTAAACTAATGATGGCTTCATGGCATGGAGGGATGAGTATTGCTTATTCTCAAGTTGGGGTCGCTCATGCAATGAGTTATGGACTAGCATATGTGTTAGGAACTAAACATGGAATTGGTAACTGTATCGTTTTTGATAAATTAGAAGAATATTACCCAGAAGGTGTTGCTTTGTTTAATGAAATGAAAGAATACCATGGTATTACTATTCCAGAAGGTATATGTGCTGATGTTACAGAAGAGCAATTAGATGTTATGACAAGAGTAGCTCTAAGTTTGGAACCTTTATGGGAAAATGCTTTAGGTAATGATTGGAAGTCAAAAATAGACGCCAATAAGCTTAAAGAAATTTATCGTTCTTTATAATTAATTTCCAGTATCTTTATAAATAAACTAGTATCCCTATATATGTTAAAACATATATAGGGATACTAGTATACAAAATAAAAAAATGAAACAGTTCTCATCCTTTATATATCACAAAATTTTGAGATGGAATATTATAGGAGATTTCAGCGCAGAAACGGTAAAGAAATGTGTGGTCATAGCAGTGCCACATACAAGCTGGCATGATTTTTATATAGGTTTATTGATAAGGCAATTAGCTGGAGTAAAAATAAGTTTTCTAGGCAAAAAAGAACTTTTTAAATGGCCTTTGGGATGGTACCTTAGAAAGGTAGGAGGTATTTCTTTAGATAGAACTCCTGGACAAAATAAAGTAGAAGCTATTGCTGGTCTTTTTCTAAAAAAAGAAGAATTGCGCTTGACTATTGCTCCAGAAGGTACGAGAAAAAAAGTAACAGAATGGAAAACAGGTTTTTATCATATAGCAAAAGCAGCCCAAGTTCCTATAATTATGGTAACTTTTGATTTTGGAAAAAAGCAAAATTTGATTTCTAAACCTTTTTACCCAACTCAAGACATAGAAAAGGATTTTAAGTATATGTATAGTTTTTTTAAAGGAGTTAAAGGGAAAGTTCCTAAGTATAGTTTTGATGTCTGATTAAAACTTAAGTATTTTTTCTTTTTGTTTTTTTTCTATAGATTTTTTTCGGGTATTTTTTCCACCAAAAATAAACTCAGTACTAGAAAAAGTAGTTCCAAAATTTTTTGTTGCATAATATAATTGAGATAATGCACTTATAACCTGTTCACTTGTGAGTTCTTTTAGTGGGTGTATATATACAGACCATAAGATTTCATTTGATATAGCATACTTTACATCCAAAGCTGAATGAAAATTAGCTGTCATAGTATCCAATAAGAGTTCTTTGTCGAGAGTATCTGATGAAGTTATGGGGGCAATGATTCTCATTCTATTATTGGTTGTGTCTGTAATACATATCATAGGTGTTTTTTGATAGATAAATTTCCAGTAGCCAGTAACTCCGCTTATAGTATCGGCATTTTGATTAATAATTTCCTGTAATTTATTATTATCCATGTTTTGAGCATATATGGCTCCCGAAAATGAAAACAAAAGGAGAAAAATTATTCTTATCATAGCTTTGTATTTGAATTATAGTTGGTTTTTGAGAAAAACATAACAAAAAAGCTTAACTATAAGCTAAGCTTTTTTACTATCTATCTAGCACAACATATTGTTAACTAACTATCTATGTCTTTAAGTTTATTTGATTCCTTGCAGTCCATCCAAGGTCCAAGGCATTAAATCAGAAACAGTAGGGTGAACTAATACTATTTTACGATATTCTTTATAGGTAATTTTTGAATGCATAATAGTAGCAAACATATTAATGATTTCATCACCACCAACTCCCAAGATAGAAGCCCCCAAAATCAGATCGGTTTCTGCATCTACTAATATTTTAACAAATCCGTTAGTTTCTCCCATTTCTTTGGCTCTACTTATTTTATTCATCGGTTTAATCGCTTTTAGCACGGTTTTTCCGCTTTTGATAGCTTCTTTTTCTGTCATACCTACTCTACCAAGAGGAGGATCGGTAAACAATCCATAAATCATGTTTCTGTCATACAATGTACGATCCCCTCCAAAAAGCTTATCTAAAACAATTTCGGCATCGTTTACTGCAGTATGGGTAAATCCACCATGACCATTTACATCTCCTACAGCAAATACGCCTTCGACCGTAGTTTCACAATATTTATCTATCTCAATAAATCCACGATTATTAGTTTTTATTCCAGTATTATCTAGATCAAGTGTGTCACTGTTTGGGGTTCTTCCTGTAGCAACCAGAACCTGATCTCCAGATAAAATTTTAGATTCTCCATTTATTTCAATGTTAACTTCTTTGTGGCTGGGTTTTTGTGTAATATTTATTGTATTAGCACTGCAATAGACATTAATTCCTTCACTTTCTATAAATTCTTTTATTGTATCTGCAACGTCTTGATCTTCTCTTGGCATTAATTGGCTATTTCTTTGTATAATGCTTACTTGAGAACCAAATCTCCTAAACACTTGAGCAAACTCAACACCTATATACCCTCCTCCAATAACTATTAAATGTTCTGGGATATTTTTTAGATCTAGTAGTCTTGCACTATCAAGCCAGTTTATAGTGTCTAAATCTGGAATTGGTGGAGCAGAAGGTCTGGTTCCTACATTAATGTATATATTATCAGCTGTATAAATCAAACCATTTACTTCAATTTTTTTAGATTCTGTAAACCTTGCTTTGCCCATAATGAGTTCTACATTTTGGGTGTTATTCATCCAAGATGTTAATCCATTGCTACTACCATTTCTTATGTTGTCCATACGATCTCTTACCTTGCTATAATCAAGAGTTAAGTTTTCTGAGTGAAAGCCGAAGAAATCACCCCTTTTTGCTTGGTAAAAAGCTTTTGCAGAGGCTACTAGGGTTTTGGTAGGAGTACAGCCATAGTTAACGCAACTACCACCAACTTTATCGGCTTCAATCACTCCGATTGTTTCATTTTTTGGGATTAATTTACCTAATAAAGTTCCTGTAGCTTGACCTGTTCCTATAATGAGATGAGAAAAATGCTTCATAAGCCTATTGATTTATGTGTTTAGTTTTTCTTATTAAATATTATTTAACAATCTAAATTTTAAATGTTTTTCTACAATTAAGCATAGATTGTTTTATTATTGAAGAGACTTACTTCTGTTAATATATATTAGCTTAGTCTAAGTCTTGTGATTTTAATAACATGTTTATAGTAAATAGTGTCTTAGATCTGTTTAAATAGGTATAAGAGATAAGTGAAGTTTATCTATAAAAAAAAAGAGTTTAGCAGATGCTAAACTCTTTAATAGTATACTGTAAAGGGGCTATGTTGTTACCCTTCAGAAGATGATTCTTCCATGGTATGATATACGTTTTGGACATCATCATCCTCTTCTATTTTTTCAAGTAACTTTTCTACATCAGCGACTTGCTCAGAAGTCAATTTTTTAGTAACCTGTGGGATTCGTTCAAATCCAGAGGATAGAATTTCGATTTCACGGTTTTCTAATTCTTTTTGAATAGTTCCAAAACTTCCAAAAGGAGCATAAATTAATATTCCATCATCATCCTGAAACACTTCTTCTGCGCCAAAATCTATAAATTCAAATTCTAGTTCTTCAGGATCTAACCCTTCTCCGTTTATTCTAAAGTTACATGTATGGTCAAACATAAATTCTACAGATCCCGATGTACCCAAGTTGCCATCACATTTGTTGAAATACGATCTGATATTGGCTACAGTTCTATTATTATTATCTGTTGCTGTTTCAACCAAAATAGCAATACCATGGGGAGCATACCCTTCAAAGAGAACTTCTTTGTAATCGCCTTGATTTTTATCAGAGGCTCTTTTGATAGCCCTTTCTATATTGTCTTTTGGCATGTTTACAGATTTTGCATTCTGAATAACAGCCCTTAGGCGAGAATTAGAATCGGGATCAGGTCCACCTTCTTTCACAGCCATTACAATATCTTTACCAATACGAGTAAACGCCTTTGCCATTGCTGACCAGCGTTTCATTTTACGTGCTTTTCTGAATTCAAAAGCTCTTCCCATTATGCTAATTTTAAAAATCTGAATACAAACATAAGTAGAAACCAAGTTTTTGACAAATGTTTATTGCTTGTCAGTTTAATATAATTTATTTAAAGAAAGGATATATTTATTTTTTTTAGAAATAATTACCTATTCACCCTCAATAATTGTATCAATGGTCTTGGCTAGTATAAAATCCTTTTCTGTGATTCCGTTGGCATCGTGAGTAGAAAGACTGATATGTAATTTACTATATACGTTTGTCCAATCAGGGTGATGTTGTAATACTTCTGCTTCAAAAGCAATCCTAGTCATTACAGAAAAAGCATCTTTAAAATCATTAAACTCAAAAGTAGTATGGATCGCATTGTCACGATATTCCCAACCATCAACATCATTTAGTTTTTTTTTTATTTCGGATTCTGATAATTTTGTCATTTTTTATTTATGTAAATTTATTATTATTTAAGTTTTAATTTAGTACGTAAAACTTCATCATTATTGCTGTTTTTCCCCCAATAAGCAGATTTAATTTTGCTAATTTTAGTTGCTTTTGTAGTAAGCTGTTTCGCATTCACTCCAAAACCACTAATAAAAGTTTCTGACCAACCTTGTATCTCATAAGGGAAAGTATTAGTAAAAGTAATACTAATACTTCTTTCTAATTCGGAGTATTCTAGAGTATATATATTGGTAGTGTCTCCTTTTTGGAGAGAAGCTCTAGCCTTGTATGCCTTAATTTCTTTATGTTTCAATCTACAAAACTCAAAAGATGGGATGACTTGAATTTCTCCTTGTGGTAGACCTTTAGGGTTGATTCTTATTTTTGTCCAAATTTCATTTTCCAGAGTAGTTTTCTCTAATTTGAATTGTTGATCTGCTTCATTTTCAAAGTAAGAATGCGATAAAACTTCAAATTCTTTTCTGTTGTTCAGTTGTGCATAAACATGTCCACACCATTCTTGCATAGAACTAGACACTTTGATGGCATGTCGATTATCTGCAACAGGATAAAAAGTACTTTGCATGATTGAATACGGATAAATTCCTGTATTAAATTTTTTGGTAGCATTCAGCTTTAATACAGGTATATTTTTAGAATATTGATCATCAGCCTTTACTTGTTCTTTTGGTAAAAAATCTTCAGTAACATAGATTAATACAGAAGTTCCTTTTCTTATTTCACCATATCTTGCTTGTTCTAATTCGTATGATGTTATTTCTGCTTCACCAGCATACCAATATTTTTTAAAATTTTCAGAAGGAGTTTTTTTTGGTTTTCTAGTGTCATTAATTGGTTGATTATCAGTGATTTTTGATTTATTTGTTGTGCTGTTACTGCAAGCAATAAAGACTAGTATACCCAATATAATAAATAGAAGGATTGATTTTTTCATAATGTATTTTTGCATTACAAAGTACAATAAAGCTACATTTTAGCAAGTTCTATTAACGTTTTGTAAACAAGATGGGTAGGGAGTCCCATTACATTAAAATAGCTTCCTTCTATAGAGGTTATTGCAATATGACCGATCCATTCTTGTATTCCATAAGCACCAGCTTTGTCTAGAGGCTTGTAAGTATTTACATAGTACTCTACTTCTTCTTCAGAAAGTTGTTTGAATTCAACTTTTGTAGTGTGATGTACTACAATAACTTGTTTAGATGTTTTGAAACATACAGAGGTAATCACCTCATGAGTATCTGCAGATAATGAATGAATCATTTTTGATGCTTCTTCCAAGTTTTTTGGTTTTCCTAGTGCTTTCCCATTATGCCATACGATTGTATCACTGGTAATCAAAATATCGTTATGTTTTATCTCTGTAAAGGCATCTACTTTTAATACCGCTAGATAATCCGAAATTTCTTCTGCTTTGAGATGATCAGGGTAAATTTCTTCAACCTCTTTAGGTTGAATAATGAAATCTAAACCGAGATCTTTAAAAAACTGTTGTCTTCTTGGTGATCCAGAGGCAAGAATTATGTTTTTTTCTTTTAATAGGTCTTTTAACATAGTTTTTTTAGATTAAAACGAATTGATAAAGAAATAAAGAAAATGATGCTATTATTAGGATTAGTTTAGAAACTAAACGTAATCTAATAAGATGTTTAGTTGTACTTGTACTAAAGCTGCTGATCATAAAATATAATAATGGAGCTATAATAAAAAACAAGACAAATAAAACAGCTTTACTGTTTGAAAAAAGATAGGTGTAAATATAATAAACCACAGAAATAATCGGTAGTAGAGTTAACAACCCAATTATTTTGGTAGCCCTGTTTTTGCCTAAAATGATAGGAATGGTTCTAATACCAATATTGTGATCTCGATCTATATTTATGCAATCTTTGAGGATTTCTCTAAGTACTACTATCATGAATGCAAAAATTGAATAATCCATAATAATAGCAAAAATAACAGATTGAGATTCTTTATTTTTTTCTGTAATTGCAGGAAGAAGGTCAAAAATTCCAACAACAATCAAGCTTAAAGCAATGAGTAATGCTGGAATAATATTTTTAATAACAATAAGTTCTTTGAGGTAGGATGCATAGATATAGAAAACTCCTGAGATTAAAATAAACAAAGCCGCAAAACCGGGTCTCTGTATAAGGTTTGCTAAATAGAATCCAATAAGAACACCTATAACATTGAAAATGATAAATAATCTGTTAGCTGATTTTTCTGAGATAGCCCCGTATAATAAGTTCTTGGGTCCAGAATTTTCTTGATCATAGATTTCTATAATAATATTACCAGCCGCTCCTATAGAGGCTGTGGCGATTAATAATAATGAAATGCCAAAGCCATTTAAAGTAATAGCAATATTAAATGGTTCAAAAAGTCCATACTTAATACATAATTGAGCAAGAACGATGATAAGTAGATTGTTGATTTTTATTAGTTTCAAATAGGGTAGCATAGAAATGATCTATTAATTAGCTCGTAAATGTAATAATTAATCCCAATTTTTAATCTATTAACATTGATACTTCCGTCTCTTATTTTTTGGGCATAATTAGATTTGTTAACGTTAATAGAGGGTTAATGGCTTTTAATTATGTAAAGGCAAATTATGTTTGTCTTACTTTTGATATAGTAACAATCAAATAAGTGAATAGTAATAAAGGAGGAGAATGTAATTTATGTAACTCTCAATGATGAAACCAAAAATTAGAATATTAATCATAACATCTATCTTAACATTATTGGCACTAACGGGTATTCAAGGATATTTGATTTATAATACTTACCAACTTAAAAAAGATGTCTTTTTAAAAGAAACAAAGAAATCAATTTCAGAGTTAGATAATATAAAAGAAATGGATTCCCTTGCAGAATTATGGTATAGTGAGTTAACAAAAAATTTATCTGAATATAGAAAACAGAAGCTTCTTAAAACAGAAATGTTTGTAGGCTTTAAACCTTTTACAGATTCTCTGAATACTGCCTTTAAGGAGTATTATGCCAAAGAAATAGAGAAAGCTAATTTGGGGTATGAATTAAAGTATAAAAAAATAATAAAAAGTATTATTATAAATGATAAAGACAAATTAGATACCGTTTTTTTTACTGAGACTGGTGATGCCTATTTTTTATTTGGAGAAGATTTTCCTGATGATGAAGGGAATGTTATAAGCAAAGCAAGATGGCTTACAGAGCATGATTTTGAAGACGATAATCAAGGTGAAATTTTCAAAACAGCGCTTAATGTTGAAATTAAAACAGAAGATGTAATCAGTATTGTGAAATGGAAGAGATTTGTTTTTGGGCAAATGGCGAGTTTATTTTTGTTTTCTGTTGTATTATTATTGTTTGTAGTAGCGTTGCTTTTTTATTCAATAAAAACAGCTATTCAACAAAAGAAAATGGCAGATGTGCGAAATGATTTTATCAATAATATCACTCATGAATTAAAAACGCCATTAGCCACCTTAAGTATTGCCTCAAAGAGTTTAAGAAATAAAGAAATTCAAAACTCACCCAACATATTTTCTAACGCATTAGATATATTAGATAGACAAAATAATAGGTTGCAAAAATTAATAGATCAGGTAATGAATAATACCTTAGGATCAAAAGACATAGAACTGCATAAAGAAAGAGTTTTGGATACAGAATATTTTAAAGAAGCGGTAGAAGACTTTAAATTATCTGTAAAACATAAAGATGTAGAAGTATATGAAAAAATAGAATATAACCCCGTATATATAAATATTGATAAATTTTTATTTACTACAGCTTTGTTTAATGTAATGGAGAATGCAGTAAAATATGGTAAAGAAAAAGTGAAGATTAGTATTCAAACAGAGTTTAAAAATAATAACTATATAGTTACGATAAAGGATAATGGTATAGGGATTTCTGAAAAAGAGCATTTTAAAGTTTTTGAGAAATTTTATAGAGTAACTACAGGCAACGTTCATGATGTAAAAGGATTAGGGCTAGGGTTATTTTATACAAATCAAATTATCAAAGCACATTCAGGGAGAATTGAAATAAAGAATAATTCTGATAAAGGAGTGTCATTCAGTATTACTATACCGATTAATTAAGGAATGACTGGTAAATACAATTAACCTTTAGAAAAAAGATTATAAAAACAAATGAAGCACATATTACTAGCAGAAGATGATTTTGATTTTGGAAGTATTTTAAAACAATATTTAGAACTACATGGCTATACAGTTACTTGGGCAAAGGATGGTGTAGAAGCTTTGCAAGAATTTTCCAAAAAGAAAATTGACATCTGTGTATTTGATGTAATGATGCCTAAAATGGATGGTTTTGTATTAGCCGAGAAAGTAGTAGATATTGATCCTGAAATTCCATTTATATTTCTTACTGCCAAGAAAATGAAAGATGATAAAATAAGGGGACTTAAGTTGGGAGCAGATGATTATATAGTAAAACCTTTTGAAGCAGATATATTAGTGCTGAAGCTCCAAAATATTCTAAAAAGATCAAAGAAAACAACACTGCCTAAAGAAGAGAGTATATCAATAGGAAATTATGAATTTATTATTAATAATCATCAATTAAAACTAAATAATGAATCACAACGATTGACAAAAAAAGAAACTATTTTGATACATTATTTATGGGTCAATAAGAATGTAATGATTAAAAGAGAAAAATTACTTAAAGATGTTTGGGGTAATGATGACTTTTTTTCAGGTAGAAGCATGGATGTGTTTATAAGTCGATTACGCAAATATTTTAAACAAGATAATAATATTACAATAGAAAGTGTAAGAGGGGTAGGGTTAACATTTAGAGTAGAACAATAACATCAATATCAATCAAAAATAAACAGATGAAGACATTAATTATTATTTTGGTAAGCTTTCTTATAGGAACTCTTACCGCAAGCGCACAAACAAATACAATAACTTCAACAGAAGAATCCACTAAAGTGGTCGTAGAAGAAGACAACTACTACAGGTCTTTTGCAGTTATTGACACAGACAAAAATCTTAAAATCAAAATAAAATTTGTAAAAGAGAAGATAAGCAATGTAAAGACCTATTTAATAGATCAATTAGGAGAAGAAAATATGAATACCGATGCAGATGAATATTCTTGGGAAAAAGGAATAGATGGAGAAGAGTTATATACAGTACAACTCAAAGGAAATCGATTAAGAATTAATATAGATAAAGAATTAGCATCAGATAAAATTATTAAAAAGTTTAAAGTAATAAGGGATGAACTGAAATTAATAACATCAAAATCAAGCAAAAATTAAATAAAAATTAAATAAAAATGAATCTTATCGATGATGATAAGGTTCATTTTTTAAAATGGTAAACCCACGATATAATTGTTCTATAAAAAATAAGCGGATCATTTGATGAGAAAAAGTCATCTTAGACAAAGATAATTTACCATTTGCTCTATTGTATACCTCAGGACTAAAACCATATGGGCCTCCTATAACAAAAATAAGCTGTTTGATTCCGCTATTCATATGTTTTTGTAATACTTGAGAAAATGCTATAGAGTCGTATTGCTTTCCATTTTCATCCAAAAGGATTAATACATCAGAATTTTCAACATAATTAAGAATTAGTTTACCCTCTTTTTCTTTCTGTTGTGATTCACTGAGATTTTTAGAGTTCTTAATATCAGGAATTATTTCAAAACTAAATTTAATGTAGAATTGTAATCTCTTGATATAGCTGTTTATAAGATCTTTCAATTCTTGGTTGTCTGTTTTGCCTATAGCAAGTAATTTAATATTCATTGATATAAAGTATTGATATGTTTTTGCTCAAAAAAGAAAGAGAATTTATAGTTTTTTTTGAAAACTAATAGAAATACGTTGTATTTCTTACTTCGTACTTCCGACTTCTTTTTTTACATTAGCAAAAATAACCATTCAATATGATTAGTGAAATCCAATTCAATAAAGAAATTGATTTAATAATAAGTAATGCAATACGAGAAGATGTAGGAGATGGAGATCATAGTTCATTAGCCTGTATTCCAGAAACAGAAACAGGAAAAGCAAAACTATTGGTTAAAGATGAAGGTATTCTTGCAGGAGTAGATTTTGCGATCAAGGTATTTGAGTATGTTGATCCCGCTATTACTGTAGAAGTAAAAATAAAAGATGGTACACTTGTTAAATATGGTGATATAGCATTTTATGTTTCTGGAAGTTCACAGTCGATTCTCAAAGCAGAACGGCTAGTGCTTAATGCAATGCAACGAATGAGTGCAATAGCTACCAAGACACATCAATTTGTAAAACTATTAGAAGGTACAGAAACCAAAATTCTTGATACTCGTAAAACTACCCCAGGTATACGAGCATTAGAAAAATGGGCAGTAAAAATAGGAGGAGGAGAAAACCATAGATTTGCACTATATGATATGATTATGCTTAAGGATAATCATATAGACTTTGCAGGAGGTATTACCAAAGCAATAGAAAAAACAAAACAATATCTTATTGATAATAATTTAGATCTTAAGATTATCGTAGAAGCTCGTAACCTCGATGAGATTAAAGAAATTTTACAGACATCGGGAGTATACAGGATATTGATAGATAATTTTGATTATGAGGATACTCAAAAAGCAGTAAAGATGATAGGAGATACTTGCCTTACAGAATCTAGTGGAGGGATTAATGAGAAAACCGTTCGTAAATATGCAGAATGTGGAGTAGATTTTATAAGTAGTGGTGCACTTACTCACTCTGTGTATAATCTTGATTTGAGCTTGAAAGCGGTGTAATATATGTCAAAACCTATAGAAGATAAACTTAATAAAATTCCTGTGATCAATGTTTTGGTCAAAGTAGGGAAGAAAATTATTCTTCCTGGTTTTGTAGGGTTGTCAATATATGATTTGATAGAAATTTATGCTATAGGGATTGTTAAAGGTACTTTTTCAGCAAGAGCAAGTGCAATATCTTGGAGTTTCTTTTTGTCTCTATTTCCTTTTTTATTATTTCTTTTGAATTTGATACCATATGTACCAATAGATCAATTTGAAGAGAATTTTTTTGAATTTGTTAATGGAGCGTTACCTAAGCAATCTTCTGAATTTTTTTCTGAAATATTTAAGGATATAGCATCAAACCCTAGAGGAGGACTATTATCTACAGTATTTGTATTGTCAATACTTTTTATGACTAATGGGGTCAATGCTGTTTTTTCTGGTTTTGAATATTCTTATCATGTAACACTTAATAGAAATTTTGTTAGACAGTATCTTGTAGCATTAGGGGTGTCTATTATTGTGGCATCGTTATTGTTAATTACAGTTATAGGAACACTGTATTTTTCTTATCTAGTAGATAATTTAAATAGAATGGGAGTCGTAGATGATACCGTTTTTTGGCTTACTATAGGGAAATATGCACTATTCGTTTTTATGATTTTTGTAACTATCGCAACATTATTTTATTTTGGTACCTCAGAAGGAAGGCAAAATAAATTCTTTTCTCCAGGAGCATTTATGACAACTCTTTTGATTATTGTAACTACTTATTTATTTGGGGTTTATATAGATAACTTCTCAAATTATAACAAATTATATGGGTCTATAGGAGCCATGTTGATTCTAATGCTGTATATATGGCTTAATGCAAATTTGGTATTATTAGGTTTTGAATTAAACGCCTCATTAAACCAGCTTAGAAAAAATTTTTATTAACTTAATATCCAAATTGTATAAAATGAAAAAATTAAGTATTTTATTTATTGTTTTTGTAACTTTTATTTCTGTTAATTCTCAGACAAAGGTAGGAGATGCTACATTGCCGAATACCGTAAAGTTTAATGAAGAAAAATTAATAATTAATGGAGCAGGAATTAGAGAAAAATTCTTTTTTGATATTTATGCTGGAGCATTATATCTAAAGAAAAAGAACACCAGTGCAAGTACAATAGCAAAGGCAGATGAAACAATGGCTATCAAGTTACATATCTTATCAGGAATGATGTCTAGAGATAAGATGGCTTCAGCATTGAGAGAAGGGTTTAAAAAATCTACAAATGGAAATCTAAAACCTTATAATAAAAGAATAGAAAAATTTATTGGATTCATTAATAATGAAATCGAGGTTGACCAAATTTATGATATAGTATATGAAAAAGGAAAAGGAAGTATAATCTATAAGGATGGAGTAGAAAAAGGATATGTAACTGGATTAGACTTTAAAGAAGCTCTTTTTAATATTTGGATAGGAAGTAAACCAGCAGATAAAGGTTTGAAAAAAGAAATGCTAGGTAATTAATAATTTATACTTTTGTCAAAAGAATAAGTAAACACGTTCTCAATATGTTGTGCATATATCCCCTGTTTAAATGGATGCACTTTTTAAATTTTTTGGAGATTATAAATTAATTACCCTAAAACATATTTATTATATAATGAGAAATAATATTTTAATAGTAATAGCACTAATTTCATTGTCCTCGCTTACAGCGCAAATTAGAGTGGGGAATGCTATTCTTCCTTATGAAGAAAATTTTGGAGGAACAGAATTAAAACTCAACGGTGCAGGAATGAGACAAGTGCTTTGGATTGATATGTATGCTGGAGGGCTTTACATGTCAAAAAGAAGAAAAGATCCAAAGGAAATTCTTGAAGTAGACGAAACTATGGCAATTAAATTAAATATTGTTTCTGGTTTTGTTACACAAAAGAAAATGATAAAAGCTGTAAAAGACGGTTTTACTAAATCTACTTATGGTAATACCGATGCGTTAGACGAAAGAATAACAAAGTTTATTAAGTTTTTTTCAGAGCCAATTGTTAAAAATGACATTTTTGATATAGTTTATGTAAAAGACAAAGGAGTAATCGCTTTCAAAAACGGAAAAGAATTAGGGGTGATTGAAGGTCGTGATTTTAAATATGCATTATTTAAAATTTGGTTAGGAGATAAACCCGCAAGCGAAGGTATAAAAAAAGGAATGTTAGGAATACAGTAAAGCTATTGTCACAGTAATAACAAAAAACGACCTGTTTATAAATAGGTCGTTTTTTGTTTTATATTGGGTGAAGAATAATAAATTATAATAAAACTATGAATTTTTGTAAAGTAATTTTTGTTTCTATTTTTTTATTTCTGGAACAATAACGGCACAGAAACAAATTGTAGGGATGTGGAAGACAATTGATGATACTACAGAAGAAACAAGGTTTATTGTAGAAATATATAAAAATGGAAATAAGTTATTTGGGAAAATTAAAAAAATACTGAATGAAGAAGAAAGGAATAATTTATGTACTGAATGTGAAGGGGTTAATTGTAATAAACAGATAGAAGGGATGGGGGTGTACGACAAATTTCCCATTATGCTGCATTTTGGCATAATTGTTTGATCCTGTGTTCTTGTTTGCTTTTATATACTACTCTTAGTTGCGCCATTTGTTGAAAACCTTCCATAGTCCATCGCTGCCCAGATAACTTCAATCGCTGTTGCAGCACATCTTTGTGAGCAGATTCTATGGCTCCCGATCCTATTATCAGCCCTTTTTCAATATATTTATGATACTGCATTCTGTCTTTATTTTTACGATAATAGTTGATCAATGTGTTTCTTTTTCCAGTTGTTTTGCGCTGTTCTGGTAATTTTTCAAGTGTTACAATAATGGGGTCAATCCCCTTGGTGAGCATCATTTCTGAGCATGTATCAATCCACTTATATCTTTGTTTTTCATCTTTATAGTAAAGTTTAGCAAATTCGCATAGATGTTCTTTACAATGATAATAATCTACAATCTGTATACTTTCAGGATAGTGTTGTTCTATCCATTTCCAAATCCACCTTGCGCCATCTGCTATAAAGACAAGAGAGTTCAGATTTTCCAAATGAGC